>CAZCEL010000078.1:0-13773 GCA_964497175.1 uncultured Bifidobacteriaceae bacterium | reverse complement strand
TGCAGGCAGACGAACCGGGAGCCTCCAACCGGCGTGGTCAGCGGGCCTTTGATGCCCACGCGGTAATGTCGGAAAGCCTCCACGGTTTCGTCCGGCAGCCAGGAGTTGAACCTCCGGAAGCTCTTCTCGCCTGCGTACACTTCCATCCAGGCGATCTGGCGCGATCCTCCATAGGCTTTGACGACGGCCGCATCCAGGACGCGAACGCTCGCCCGCCAGATGTCCGGGCCCGTGCCGTCGCCCTCGATGAATGGAATGATGGGATGGTCCGGCACGACCAGTCGGCCGCTTTCGCGGGACATGGCCTGGCCGGTGCGTGGCGGCGTCATGAGCGTCTCGGACATGGTGTCGTTACTCTTTAGGTCAGGTCCCCCGTGGGCGTCGGCGTTTCGCACAGGAACTGTGGAAAACTCTGTGGAAAACGATCGGAACGACGTCGATGCGTTGCGGCATTTCGAACGTTTTAGCGAATTGCACCACGGCAGGGCGTCGTTCCCGCGCCATCGGTCCAGAGCCGTCTCCGCAGCACGGCAGAAACGCGGATTATACTGTA
This sequence comes from uncultured Bifidobacteriaceae bacterium, assembly GCA_964497175.1. Taxonomy (GTDB): domain Bacteria; phylum Acidobacteriota; class Vicinamibacteria; order Vicinamibacterales; family CAVVIG01; genus CAZCEL01. The sequence goes on along the minus strand of CAZCEL010000078.1, from coordinate 13,220 downwards.
GGCGGTACGGGGCACGTCATTTCGGTGCTCCTGCGCGGCTCCAGAGACCGCTGCAGTCAGTTGGCCCAGCCGTCGACCTGCTCGGTGGGCAGCAGGGATTCCGAGTAACGATCGATGATCCTTCGACCATATGGAACGTAGCCGGTCAGCGGCCAGCCCCGTGGCCAGAGCCAGAGCATCACTCGCGGTGAAGGTGGTTGTTGCTGATGAGCTGCCCGAGTCGGCGCTGGATCTGTTGCGCGACGAGGGCTGGGAGGTCGATGTCAGGTACGGCCGAACTGCGGCCGAGCTCGCCGCTGACCTCGCTGACGCGGACGCGCTGCTGGTTCGCAGTGCCACCCGCGTGACCAGAGACCTGCTGGCGGCGGCACCCCTGCTCCGTATCGTCGGCCGAGCAGGCACAGGGGTCGACAACATCGACGTGGCCGCCGCGAGCAGCCGGGGGGTCCTCGTCGTCAATGCCCCCGGGGCGAACAGCATCAGCGTGGCCGAACATGCGTTTGCCCTGCTGCTGGCGCTTGCGCGCATGGTTCCCGCCGCCGATCACGCGATGAAACACGGTAGATGGGAGAAGAAGCGCTTCCTTGGGACCGAGCTGCGCGGCAAGACGCTCGCAATCGCGGGTCTCGGACGCATCGGACAGGAGGTGGCGCAGCGCGCGCGATCCTTCAACATGCGCGTGGTCGCCCACGATCCGTACATTTCGCGCGAGGTGGCCGACAGCCTCGGCGTAGAGCTGCTCCCGCTCGATCAGCTCTGCGCCGTTGCCGATTTCCTGACGCTCCATCTGCCGTCGACACCCGAGACGCGGCACCTGTTCGATGACGAGCAGCTTGCGAAGATGAAGCGCGGCAGTCGCCTGATCAACACCGCCCGGGGCGATCTCATTGACGAAGCCGCGCTGCGTCGGGCGCTCGATGCCGGCATCCTGGCTGGCGCCGCCCTGGACGTCTTCGAGCGGGAACCACCTTCCGACTGGTCGCTTGCCCAGATGGCCAGGGTCGTGGCGACCCCTCACATCGCCGCCTCGACCGAGGAGGCCCAGGAACTGGTGGGGCTCGACACGGCCGCGGCCGTCCGGGACTTTCTTCGCGACCACATCGTCCGCAACGCAGTCAACTTTCCGGCAATACAACCCGAAGAGCTCCAGCAGCTCCAGCCCTGGATCCGCCTTACCGACCATCTGTCGACGATTCTGGCCCAGATGGGAGCGGCGCGCATCGACACGATCGGGCTCCGCTACTACGGTCGGCTGGCCGACAGCCGTGCGCTCGATATCCTCGCGGCCGGCGCGGCGGCCGGCGTCCTGCGTCCGATTCTCTCGGGCGGGGTGTCGATCGTCAACGCGCGCTCGGCGGCCCGCGACCGGGGGATCGAGATCATCGAATCGAGAAGCACACGGCCCCGCCACTTCACGAGCCTGGTGTCGGTCAAGCTCCACACGAGCGACGGCGAACGGTGGGCGGAAGGCACCGTGTTCGAGCCGGGTGCGCCGCGCCTGGTCTCGCTGCGAGGCATCAACGTCGAGGCGCCGCTGGCGGGCACGATGCTCATCATCTGCAACGACGATCAACCCGGGGTGATCGGAGAAGTGGGTACGATTCTGGGCAGCCACGGAGTCAACATCGCAAACTTCGCGCTGGGGCGCAACGACACTGGCGCCGTCGGCATCGTCAACGTGGACGAGGATACCGATGCGGCCCAGCCCCTCGAGGCCGCCGTCCAGGCCATACGGCGGGTCCCCGCCGTGCGTGACGGCTGGCTGGTTCGCCTCGGCTGACGCCGTTGGCTCCGCGATCCGGTAGGGACTCTCCAGCTCAGCGCCGGTCAGCTCGAGCCCCGATAGCTTCGATGCAGCACGTCCAGGGCCTTTGTCAGATCTTCGGCCCTGACCAGCAGTTCGGCCCGACTGATGGCCGGATACATCCCGCCCGCAGTGTCAGCCCTGATCATGGACTCGATCCCTGCCTCGTCCAGAACGCCCTTGGCGATCTGAGCATCCGCCGTTGATCGGAATGTCGAGACGGCGATCAACTCTGAAGGCTCCACGGCTGCACCTCACGGTCGAGTCATCACCGCACGCACACGTTCAACGCACGCGGATGGACCACGGCCTCGAGGCAGGTGCCGCCCTGAACCGGTTCCCCGTCCACGTGGAACAGCATCGCACAATCGCTTTCGATGGTGGCACGCTCGATTCGCCGCACCGAGAAGCCCTTGAGACGTGTGAGTCCACCGACAAAGAGACGCGGGAGCCCGCAGATGGTGGCCACCCTCGACGATTCCTTAAAGACGACGAGGTCCAGCCTGCCATCGTCGGGGCGTGCGAGCGGGGCGATGCGGGCGCCGTTGCCGAACTGGCTGGTATTCGCCACGGTCGTCAGCAGCACGCGGCGGTGCTCGATGCCGTCGATCCGGTAATTCGCGCACGAGTACATCCACACTTCCACGGCGGCGGCCCGCGCGTAGGTCAGGAAACCGCGCCGGCGCGTGGCGTCACGGTCGAAGCGGGCGGCAACCTGTGCGTCAAATCCAATGCCCGCAACGTTGAAGAACAGCCGACCGCCGAGCTCGCCCACGTCGATGGCATGTGGCAGGGCCTGGATGGCGTCCAGGAGTGCGCGGCGCGGATCGCGCTGGACGCCCAGCTCACGGGCCAGGCCGTTGCCGGACCCCCCCCGAACCATCGCGACGCAGGTGGGGCTTCCGGCAATGGCGGATGCCGCCTCGTTAACCGTCCCGTCGCCGCCCCAGACGACCACCAGCCGCGCGCCGTCGAGGACAGCCGCGGCTGCCAGTTCGCGTGCGTGCCCGCGGCGCGAGGTCACCGCCACCTTGAACGGCTCCCCGATGGTCGCGACTACTGCCGATGCCAGCTCGACACGCTCGCGCGCCTGCCGCGGCCGGACGCCGCCCGACACCGGATTGACTATTACCGCGATGGACATGGCAGGCGGACACTTGGTGCGTGCGGCCGGATGCGCGGGCTCGACGCCTACTTGAGTGTCAGGCGGAAGGATGTGCCGTCGCCGACGTCAGTGAGCTCCACTGCGTCAGCGCCGATCCTGAGCACACGGTACTGCAACGCGATCGATTCGCCTTCCTTCACGAGAAACACGTCGCCCAGGCCGGAGACGATAGCCGTGCGTACGACGTTGTCGGCTCGGTCATCTTCCGCGATGCCGATCAACATCAACGTCGGACGGCTCACCACGGGAGACGGGACCGGCGCTGGAGGCGCAGCCGCGTCAAAGGGACGGGCGACTCGGGCACGGGCACGCGAGGAGCTGCGGGCGGCGTAATTGAACAGGTCGCGCGTCTGCGCCGGTGCGGCAGTAGGCCGCAAGCGCTCGCGCAGGCGCGCGATCTCCGCCGCCAGCTCCTCGCCCTTCGACTCGACGGCGGCCGCCACGGGCGTCGGCGCTTGCCGCTGACGAGTCCCCGACGTCGCAGCTGCGGCCAGCCATACAGCGAGCGCTGCGCAGCCGACACCAAGCACCGCGATCCGCTTCACGTTCATCGGCGCTTCCACTGCGATCGTAGCACGAGAAAAACCATGCCGCACCTGTCTTTGCGCCGCCCATTCGAGTCGGGACATTTGGTTCTTCGTGCTATGATTCGTCGTGCATCCTGGGTCGGCTGGTTCTGCGGTCGATACCGTTCCGCTTCAGATCGTCGCTCTCATTCCCGCCCGATTCGCCTCCACACGGTTTCCCGGCAAGCCACTGGCAGATCTCGACGGCCATCCCATGATCGAACACGTGTACCGGCGCGCTCAGGCGTCGCCGCTTGTGTCCGGGGTGATCGTCGCTACCGACGACCTCCGCATCGCGAAGGCGGTGTCGGGGTTCGGGGGAGCCGTGCGCTTGACTCGCGCGACACACGCGACGGGCACCGACAGGCTGGCGGAGGTGGCGGCCACGCTGGAGTGCGATGTGGTCGTCAACGTGCAGGGCGACGAACCGCTCGTCGATTCGCGGGCGATCGCCGAGCTCGTGGCGCCATTCTCCGATTCAAGCGTCCAGATCACCACGCTGTACCGGCGCATCGAGAACCCCGCCGACCTCACGAATCCCAATGTGGTGAAGCTGGTGCTCGATCGCGGCGGGTACGCGTTGTACTTCTCGCGTGCGGCCATCCCTCACGCGCGGGATCCCCGTGGTGGATGGCCGCCGCTCTACAGGCACGTGGGCCTATACGCGTATCGGAGGAGCGCGCTCCTCGTCCTCGCCTCGCTCGAGCCGACGCCACTCGAGCGCGCCGAGGCGCTCGAGCAGCTGCGGGCGCTCGAGCACGGCATCCGCATCAAGGCCGTGGAAACTGCCTACGACTCCATTGGCGTGGACACGCCCGAAGATCTCGAACAGGTGCGGCGGCTGCTGATGGCGCCGAGCACGAACTGAACGCACGGTGGATCGACGTTGGAGCCCATGACCCAGACCAAATACATCTTCGTGACCGGCGGCGTGGTGTCCTCTCTCGGCAAGGGACTGGCGGCGGCGTCGATCGGCGCGCTGCTGGAGGGCCACGGCTACACAGTCACTCTGCAGAAATTCGATCCGTACATCAACGTCGATCCTGGCACGATGAGCCCCTACCAGCACGGGGAAGTCTACGTCACCGACGACGGCGCCGAAACCGACCTCGACCTCGGCCATTACGAGCGGTTCACGAACACGCTGACGACGCGGAACTCGAACTGGACCACGGGAAAGATCTACCAGAGCGTGATCCAGAAGGAGCGGCGGGGCGACTACCTGGGACGCACCGTGCAGGTGATCCCGCACATCACCAATGAAATCAAGGAAGCGATCCGTCTGGGCGCGCGCGACGTCGACATCGCCCTGGTCGAGATCGGCGGCACCGTCGGCGACATCGAAAGCCTGCCCTTTCTCGAAGCCATCCGGCAGTTCCGGCAGGATGTCGGGCGCGACAATTCGCTCTACGTGCACCTGACGCTCGTGCCGTTCATCGGCACGGCCGGCGAGCTCAAGACCAAGCCCACGCAGCACAGCGTGCGCGATCTCCGCTCGATCGGCATCCAGCCCGATGTCCTGCTGTGCCGGACCGATCGATTCCTGGACACGGACCTCAAGAGGAAGATCGCGCTGTTCTGCGACGTCGCCGAGGAGGCTGTCATCACGGCCAAGGACGTCTCGACGATCTACGAGGTGCCGCTGGTGCTCGCCGCCGAGGGGCTCGATCGGATCATTCTCAAGCACCTCGGCCTGCCGCAGACCGAACGGCGCATGGAGCCTTGGGAGCAGCTCGTGGACCGGATCAAGAATCCGCTCGACGAGCTGACGATTCATGTCGTCGGCAAATATGTGGGCTATGAGGACTCGTACAAGAGCCTGAACGAAGCCCTGTACCACGGCGGCTTTCCGCATCGCGTCAAAGTCAACATCAAGTGGGTCGAGGCCGAAGCCCTCGAAGAGCACGGCGGGGAGGGTCTGCTCGATGACGCGGACGGCATCCTCGTGCCGGGCGGGTTCGGCGACCGCGGCACCCGGGGGATGATGCGGGCCGCCCAGATCGCCCGTGAGCGGGACGTACCGTATTTCGGCATCTGCTACGGGTTTCAGTGGGCCACCGTCGAGTACGCGCGCAACGTCGCGGGACTTGCCGATGCCGACTCCACCGAATGCGCGCCCGACACACCGACCAAGCTGATTTACAAGCTTCGTGACCTGCTTGGCGTCGACGACCTGGGCGGAACCATGCGCCTCGGCTCCTACGCATGCGCGCTGGCGCCAGGCTCACTCGCCGAGCGCATTTATGGCTCCCCGCTGGTGCACGAGCGGCATCGGCACCGATACGAGTTCAACTGCCTCTACGAGAGAACCCTCACCGAGCACGGCTTGCGCATCTCGGGTCGCTCGCCGGACGGCAAGTTTGTCGAGATTGCCGAGCTGCCGGGCCATCCGTGGTACGTCGCGGTGCAGTTTCATCCCGAGTTCAGGTCGAAGCCCATGCGGCCTCATCCCCTGTTCGCGTCGTTCGTGCAGGCGGCCTATACGCACAGGACAGCGGCGCTGTCGCGACAAACGACCGAGGTCGCATGATCGCGCCCTCGGTCGAGATCGACGGCCTGACCATCGGGGGCGGTCATCCGTTGGTGCTGATCGCCGGTCCGTGTGTGATCGAGAGCGAGGGCCACGCCACGCTGATCGCGTCGCGCCTCGTAGAGATCGCGCATCGCGCCGGCGTGCCCTTCGTGTTCAAGGCGTCGTACGACAAGGCCAATCGCACGTCGGGCCGCTCTTTCCGCGGCCCTGGGATCGAGGCGGGGTTGGCCGTGCTGGCTGCGATCAAATCGCGGCTCGGCGTCAGGGTGTTGACCGACATTCACGAGCCACGTCAGGCGCCCGCGGCCGCGGTCGTCGCCGACATTCTCCAGATTCCGGCGTTTCTCTCGCGGCAAACCGACCTCATCGTCGCCGCGGCCCGCACCGGACGAGTCGTCAACATCAAGAAGGGCCAGTTCCTGGCTCCCGATGACATTCGGCACGCGGTCGCCAAGGCCGTCGACGCCGGCAACGCCAGGGTCATCGTGACCGAGCGGGGCACCAGCTTCGGCTATCACGACCTCATTGTCGACATGCGCGCCTTTCCCATCATGCGGGAACAAGGCGTGCCGGTCGTCTTCGACGTCACGCACGCCCTCCAGCTTCCGGGCGGCGGCGACGGCGTGAGCGATGGTCTGGCTCAATACATCGCACCGCTGGCGGCGGCTGGCGTCGCCGCCGGCGTCGACGGCGTGTTTCTCGAGGTCCACGACGACCCGTCAAGGGCCCGAAGCGACGCCAGGAACGCCCTGCATCTCGATCTCCTCGAACCCCTGCTCGCGCGGCTCACGGCCGTCGACATGATCACCAAACGCGCCGAGCGACGAGCTGCCGCCGACGTGCCAGTGCCGAATGGCTGACCTGGCACTCGCCCGCAAGGTGCTCCAGACCGAGGCGAACGCCATTCTTGCGCTGGTGTCGCGCGTGGATGGACGATTCGAGCGGGCCGTGGACCTGCTGCTCGGCTGTCGCGGCCGCGTGATCGTGGCGGGCATGGGCAAGTCGGGCATCATCTGCCGCAAGATCGCCGCCACGTTCTCGAGCACGGGGACGCCGGCGCTGTTTCTCCACCCCGCCGAGGCAATCCATGGCGACCTGGGCGTCGTCCAGGGCGACGACGTGGTGGTCGCGCTGTCCTACAGCGGCGAGACCGCCGAGCTCTTGCGGCTGCTCGAGACGATTCGGCGCCTCGGCGCGAAGCTGATCGTCGTGACCGGCGAGCCCGATTCGACCCTGGCACGAGCTGCCGACGTGGCCATCGACTGCAGCGTGACCGAAGAGGCCTGCCCGCTCAATCTGGTGCCGACCGCGAGCACGACGGCCGCGCTGGCGATCGGCGACGCGCTCGCGATGACGCTGCTGGTGGCGAAAGGATTCAGGGAAGAGGATTTCGCCCGCCTGCACCCGGGCGGCGAGCTCGGACGGCGCCTGATGCGCGTCGAGCACGTCATGCACGAGGGCGACTCGTGTCCCGTCGTGCGAACCGACGCGCTCATGAGGGACGTCATCTACGAGATGTCGCGGAAGGGCCTGGGCATGACCTGCGTGGTGGACGCGGGAGCGGCGCTGCTCGGCATCATCACCGACGGCGACCTGCGCCGGCTCATGGAGAGGGTCGATGCGATCCTCGATCTGAGGGCGGGCGACGTCATGACGCGCAGCCCGGTGACGGTCTCCCCCACGACGCTCGCTGCCGAAGCGCTGAACATCATGGAGGAACGCAAGATCACGTCGCTCGTTGTCACGAACGACCCGGATCGGATCGCCGGCGTCGTACATCTGCACGACCTCTGGCGCACCGAACTGGTCTGACCGGCATGACCGTTCGATCAAAGGCCGCGCGCATCAAGCTTCTTCTGTTCGACGTGGACGGCGTGCTGACGGACGGACGCGTGGTCGTGCACGCAGACGGCAGCGAGGGCAAGGCCTTCGCCATCCGCGACGGCATCGCGATGATCTGGGCGCAGCGCGCCGGCGTCAGAGTCGGCTTTCTCTCGGCGAGAGCGTCGCAGACGACCCTGCATCGCGCAGCCCAGCTCGGCGTGACCATCGTGCATCAGGGGGTGTCGGACAAGCTGGCGACCTACGACCAGATCCTGGCCGCCGAGCACCTGACCGACATGGACTCGGCGTACATGGGGGACGATATCGTCGATCTGGCCGTACTCGCCCGCGTAGGGCTGTCGGCGGCCCCTGCTGATGCTGTCAAGGAAGTACGCGCCCGGGTGGACTGGACGAGCCGCGCGAAAGCGGGACGCGGCGCGGCACGCGAGCTGATCGAGCTTGTCCTTCGGGCGCGTGATCAGTGGAAGGACATCGTGTCTGCCTACGCCGGCCCTTTCCCCGCCGCGGGCGACAGATGAACGAGTACGCGCCCCTGCTGGCCGCGCTGCTCGCCCTGCTGGCCGGTCTGACCATCGGCAAGGCATGGGAGCGCTACAAACTGCGGGGGGGCACCTGGATCGACCGGCGCCGCGCGCGGCAGTCGCCTCACTACATTCTCGGCCTGAACTTCCTGGTCGCCAACCAGATCGATCTCGCCATCGAGGAACTGACACGCGCTGCAAGCGTCGACGCCGACGCGCTCGAGGTCCACATGATTCTTGGCAATCTGTACCGGGAAAAGGGCCAGGTCGGCAAGGCCATCACCGTGCATCAGACCCTGCTCCAGCGGTCCGGGCTCTCACGCGTGGAGCATGCCTACGCCCTGCTGTGCCTCGGCCTCGATTACAAACGCGGAGGATTTGTCGACCGGGCGCACGAAGCGTTCACCGAGGTCCTCCGGCTCGATCCCAGGAACGAGTACGCGCTGGTCAACCTCCAGAAGCTGCACGAAGACCAGCACCAGTGGGCAGAGGCGTACGACACCCGGCAGCGCCTGTCGAAGCTTGCCGGGGGCGAGGTTCATCCACAGAGCCAGGCGATCCTGGCGTTTCTCGAGAACGAGATCGGCCTGGCGGCCATGCGGCGGGGCGATCACGGCGAGGCATCGCGCCGCTTCAAGGCAGCGATCGATCTCGACGCTCGGGTCGTGCCAGCCTACCTCAACCTCGGGGACGTCCACGCCGCGCGGGGCGACGAACAACAAGCCGCCGCTGTCTGGGAAACCCTCGTCCGGGTGGCTCCCGACCGCGCGTACCTGGCCTTCGACCGCCTGGAGGCGCTCGCAACCCGCATCGGCAATGCCGATCGGTTCGCCAGGCTGTGCCAGCAGCTGATCGAGGCGAGTCCACAGGACTGGCGTCCACGCCTCGCGCTGGCGAGGCATCTCACCGCGCGCGGCCAGGCCGAGAGCGCCCTCGACCTGCTGTTTGCGGCGCTCGTGCAGAACCCTCACGCGCTCAGCATTCACCAGGCTATCTGGCGAGCGCTGGGGCACCTCAAGCATCCGCCCCGGCTCACCGACCGGTACAGCGAGCTCACCCATCACGCGATCTTCTATCTGGATCCTCACGTATGCATGCGCTGCCGGTACAGGAGCACGGAGCTCCTCTGGCAGTGCCCGCATTGCCACGACTGGAATACGTTTGTCGAAGAGCGCATCGCTCCCGCGCAGGAGGCCATGGAGGTTGTCTGAAGCGACGCCTGGCCGTCAGGACTTCCGTCCGATTTCTCCCTTCCGCAGTGCGGCGAGCTCGGCCAGGACATGCTCGACCTGTACGGCCGTATCGGCAAACGTTCCGTCGGTTCGGATCACATAGTCCGACCGACGCGCCTTCTCCTCTGAAGGTAACTGCGCCTCCAGCCGCTGGCGCGCCTCCTCTGCCGTGAACCCGCGCGCGAGCAGCCGTGCGTGCTGCACGTCGGCCCGGCATATGGTCGCTATGACCTTGTCGAAGTCGGCGGCGCGGCCCGTCTCATGCAGCAGGGGAACGTCGACCACGGCCAGCGGCGGTCCGTCGACGCCCTCGATGGCGCGAAGCCCGGCGGCAATCGCGCGATAGACGGCCGGGTGCACGATTGCCTCGAGATCGCGACGCGAGGAGGCGTCGTCGAACACGACGGCGGCCAGCTTCTTCCTGTCCACAGCCCCTGTCGAATCGAGCACGCCAGCGCCGAAGCGCCGCGCGATGTCCCGTGTCGCGTCCGTGCCTGTCCGGGTCACCTCGTGCGCAAGCTCGTCGGCGTCGAGACACGGCACACCGCGCCGGCGGAGTTCCTGCAGCACGTGGCTCTTGCCGGTAGCAATGCCGCCAGTCAAAGCGACCTTCAGCACGTCCAGGGCGCTCCCCTACCAACCTGCCCGCAAGTGGGCGGCTCGGACCGTGTTCTTGAGCAGCATGGCGATCGTCAGAGGCCCGACGCCGCCTGGCACCGGGCTCAGCGCCCCGGCGACCTCCGCCACTGCCGGATGGACATCGCCGAGTACGAGCGCGCCGCGCCTCTCAAACGCCTCGCGGCGCTTCGAACCCGGGGCAAACAGCTCCTCGATGACCCGTCGATCGGCAACGCGGGTCGTGCCGACATCGACGACGGTTGCACCCGGCCTGACGAAGTCGGTCGTGACAAAGGCCGGTCGGCCGATCGCCGCAACCACGAGGTCCGCCTCGCGCACGACCGCCGGCAGGTCGATCGTCCGGGAGTGGCAGATGGTCACGGTCGCATGTTGATGGAGCAGCAGCAGGGCCATCGGCTTGCCGACGATGTCGCTGCGGCCGATGACGACGGCCCGCGCTCCAGCCATGCGGATGCCTGACCGACCGAGCAGTTCGATGATCCCGGACGGCGTGCATGACGCCAGCGTGGCCCGGCCTTGAACCAGGCGGCCCACGTTGGCCGGATGCACGCCGTCCACGTCCTTCTCCGGCGCAACCGCGTCGGCGACCCGCCGCTCGGCATCAGGACCCATCGCGTCCGGGAGTGGGGACTGCACCAGGATGCCATCGAACTGCTCGCTCCCGTTGAGCCGGTCCACCACGCGCAGCAGGTCCTCGATCGGGGCCGTGTCCGGCAACCGCTCGATCTCGGCACGAAGGCCGGTCTCGCCCGCCGATCGCAGCTTGTTGCCGACGTACAGCTCGGATGCCGGATCGTTGCCCACAAGTACGAGGGCGAGCCCGGGCGGCCGGCCGGCCCTGGCGGTAAACGCGCCCACCGAGGGGCCGACCTCGGCCCGAATCGCCTGAGCGATCGCCGTGCCGTCCAGCAGTCGTGCTGCCATCAGGGTGCGGCCTCCGACTCAAGGCGCTTCAACGAATGCGGCCGGCCCAGGACGACCAGCTTGTCGCCCGCACGGATGCTCGTGTCGGGCTCGGGATTGAAGTCCATCCATCGATCCTCGCGCTGGATCGCCACCACAATGACGCCGAATCGCTGTCTCAGGTTGGCCTCGAGGATCGACCGATTGGCCAGGGTCGAGGCTGCGTTGACGGTGATCTCTTCCATGGCGAGCTCGAGGTTCTCCGAGCTCGTGGCCAGCTCCACAAAGTCCACGACCGCCGGACGAATTGCCGTCTGGGCCATCTGGACGGCGCCAATCTGGTACGGGGAAATCACACGGTTGGCGCCCGCGCGCTGCAGCTTTCGGATCGAGTCCTCGGTTTCGGCTCGGCCAACGATGAACAGGTCCGGCCTGAGCACACGCGCACTCAACACGGCGTATACGTTCTCCGCATCAGTGCCGACAGCCGCGATGAGTCCTCGTGCACGGGCGATCCCCGCCCGGTTCAACACGTCCTCGTGGCTGGCATCCGCCTCCAGCGCCAGGGCCCCATCTTCCACCGCTGTCTGGACGCGCGCTGGATCGCGTTCGATCACGACAAACGCAATCTGCTGTCGGCGCAGCTCGTGAGCGATAATGCGGCCGATGCGGCCGTACCCGCAAACAATGAAATGGTCCCTGATGCTTTCGATCATGTGTGCCTGCCGCCGTTTCTGGAGGCGCTTGGGTAGAAAGCCTTCGACAACCGCCGAGGCCAGCAGCGAGAACGTGTACAGCGCCGCACCGACACCGCTCAGCAGAAGGACGATGGTGAACGCCTGGCCCGCACGAGTGAGGGGGTGGACCTCCCGATATCCGACGGTCGTGACCGTGATCACGGTCATGTAGAACGCGTCCCACGGATCCCAGTCCTCCAGCACCACGTACCCGATCGTCCCGCCGGCGATGATCGATCCGAGGAGGACGATGGCGAAGGCTGGACGCTGGGTCCGAAACCGGCGCTCGCCGCCGAGATCCTGAGCCATCGTGTGTGTCAGCGCGCGGACGGTCGGCGGAGCCGGGCGGTCGGCTGAACGCGGGTCGACACCAGTGTCAGCCGAGTCGCGCCTCGCCGTGGGCCCGGCTGGCAGCCTGCCTACGGATCACGCTGTGGCGGTACCCGTACAAGAAGTAGATGAGAAACCCGGCTCCCATCCAGATCACCAGCCGCAGCCAGGTGTCGCCAGGCAGTCCCGCCATCAGCACGAGGCTCACGGCCGCGGACAACAGCGGGACATACGGCACCCACGGCGTTCTGAAAGGGCGCTCGAGCTCCGGCCGCTGGTACCGCAGGAAAATCACACCGACTGACACGATCACGAACGCCAGGAGTGTGCCAATGCTCACCAGTTGGCCGAGGGCGCCGATTGGGGTGAACCCGGCGGCCAGCGCGACAGCGACGCCGGTGATGGCGCTGGTGACGTGCGGCGTGCGGAACCGCGGATGAATCCGCTTGGCAAAGGGCGGCAGCAGACCATCATTGGCCATCGAGTAGAAGATTCTCGGCTGTGCCATCATCATCACCACCATTACCGAACTCAGGCCGGCGATGGCGCCGACTTCCACGAGCATCACCATCAGACGAAGCAGGCCGCTGCCGCCGGATGCCTGCTCGGCGGCGCGAATGGCCACAACCATGGGCGCCGGCGACCCGAGCATGTCCCGGTAGGGCACGAGACCAACCATCACGCCGGAGACAAGGATGTACAGCACCGTGCAGACCACGAGGGATCCGATGATGCCGATCGGCATGTCCTTCTGGGGGTTTCGCGCTTCCTGAGCCGCGACCGAGACGGCGTCGAACCCGATGTAGGCAAAAAAGATCACGCCGGCGCCCCGGAGGATGCCGCTCCACCCGAATTCGCCGAACGCGCCGGAGTTGGCCGGAACGAAGGGCTGCCAGTTGGCGCTGTTCACGAACGCGGCGCCGCCGAGGATGACGATCAGCACGA
>CAZCEL010000077.1:11753-13958 GCA_964497175.1 uncultured Bifidobacteriaceae bacterium | reverse complement strand
CGCCGATCCGTGGTCGATGGCGATGGACTTGATCCAGTGCACGATGTTCTGCAGCCTGAGGTGCTGCCGGGCGGTCTGCGCGACGTCGAGCGGGGTCCACGGATCTGACGGACGGCTCCCCACGTTGAGAAACAGCGAACCGTCCGGCTTCAGGACCCTGGCTGCCTCTCCGATCCACTGCCCGGTCCACTCGAGATACTCGGTCGGTCCCAGGTCATCAAAGTAGGTGTTGTAGCGGATCCCCAGGTTATAGGGCGGCGACGTGACGATGACGTCGACAACGCCGGAGGGCATCCGGCGAAGCAGATCGAGACAATCCACCAGGTAGAAGGTGAGGCTGGTCTCGTGCTGACCACGCAGCACCCGGGAGGGTCTGAGCGGGAGGTCCACGTTCGGCCATGTATTTCGGCCGGTGGGGGCCTGTGCATTAATGGGACAGCGTGTCCACCCGTTGCCCCATGCCGGACCAGGGGCCAAGCCGGGGTCAGGACGCTCTGGGGACGTCGTCCACCAGAAGGGACGCCGGTGCCGCCGTGTCTGAGGAAACGGTGTGATTGCGGCGATGCGCGTGGCTCCCGCAGGTCCTGCCCTTTTCCTCCACGTACCTGACCTCGCGGTTGGTGGCCATTTCGCGGTAGCGTCCGACCACGCATCCGCAGCCTAGCGTCGTGAAGCCAAGAAACCGTACGAGGCTCATCGCATCTCCCTGTGCAGCCGGCTCGTGATGAGCAAGTCATGTACCGCGGGCGAGGCCCCGAGTCCTGAGCGATTATGTGGTGCGCCCGGTCTTGGATTTCTGTCTCGGCGCGCGCAGAGAACCTTTGTTCGTCCTTTCGGTGATCAGCGCGAGCTGGCCGGCTGGACCGCGACATTCGACGACGACGATCCTGCCGGTGCCGCCTCGTGCGAACATTGAGGCTGAAGGGGAGCCGTGGTGAAGGGGGCGCGCAGCAATGTGTCGGGACTGGCCCTTGTGCTGGCGGCGTGCACAGCCGGAGCCCAGCCACGTCCGGCGGTCAGCTTGCTTCTGCAGGACAAGTCGGTTCGAGCCGCGCTCGAAGCCGTCCGGCGCTCCGAGGCGGCGACGATCGAGGACCAGGTCCGCTTCTGCGAGGTGCCGGCGCCGCCCTTTGGCGAGACGGCCCGCGGTGCGGTCCTGCGCCGGGCGTTCGAGGACGCTGGCCTCCGTCACGTACGCGTCGACCGGGTCGGTAACGTCCTTGGAGAGCGTCCGGGTCTTTCTGCGCGTCCGCGGCTTGTCGTGGCGTCGCATCTGGACACGGTCTTTCCAGAAGGGACCGATGTCCGAGTCCGACGCGCGGGGACCAGACTGAGCGGGCCAGGCATTGGCGACAACTGCCGCGGTCTGGCGGTGCTCGTGGCGGTCGCCCGGTCGCTGACTCTGGCCCAGGTCGAGACGCCCGGCTCGGTCACGTTTGTGGCGAACGTGGGGGAAGAAGGTCTTGGCGATCTGCGGGGTATGAAGGCCCTGTTCGGCGACACGCTCAAGGGTCAGATCGATCGGTTCGTGTCGATCGACAATGCAGGCATTCACGTCACGAATGCGGTGGTCGGGAGCCGGCGCTACCGGGTCACGTTCCGAGGACCTGGCGGCCACAGCTTCGGCCAGTTCGGGCTGGCGAATCCGGCAGGGGCGCTGGGTCGCGCCGTCGCGCGCATCTCCGAATTCCGCGTGCCCCGAGATCCCCGGACGACCTTCAACGTCGGACGGATCGGCGGCGGCACGTCGGTCAACGCCATCCCGGGCGAGGCGTGGATGGAAGTCGATCTGCGCTCGGGTGACCGAGAGGCGCTGACGAGTCTGGACACGAGTTTTCATCGTGCCCTGGCCGCCGCCGTCTCGGAGGAAAACGCGCGCTGGGGCACCCCTCGAGTGGTGTCGGTGGAGGCCGAGCTGGTCGGTGACCGGCCCGTTGGCTCGGTGTCCGACGCGGCGCCCATCGTGCTGACCGCCGTGGAGGTGGCGCGCGCTCTGAGCCTTGTTGCGCCACTCGGCGAGTCCTCAAGCGATGCCAACCTGCCGATGAGCCTGGGTGTGCCGGCGATTGCCATCGGCGGGGGCGGACGGTCCTCGGACTCCCACGCCCTCTCGGAGAGCTTCGACACCACCGATTCGGTGAAGGGGACCGAGAACGCCCTCCTCCTGACGGTCGCGCTCGCCAGGTAGCACGACGGCGGCGCTCA
>CAZCEL010000077.1:6489-11743 GCA_964497175.1 uncultured Bifidobacteriaceae bacterium | reverse complement strand
GCTTTGCGCCTGCTTGAGCGCCTGGAAGCGGTCGAGATCGACGGCCCGCTGTGCGCCGGCACGGCGCCTGGCGGCGGCCACGCGTCCCACAAACAAGAGGTGCAACGGTCCAAGCGCGGCCCATTCGGTCAGCGTGGCCTGTGCGGCGGCGGCCGGCAGGATGTTGAGGACGGCCGCCATCCAGAAGAAGACCGAGAAGATCGCATCGGCCCCGCTCGCTGGATACATCCGCCCGAAAGCCATCACCGTCGTCTCCCAGTTTCGTTCCTCGTTCTCGTAGAAGACCTGAAGGTACCGTCCGACTCGTTCGGCCGCCGTGTGCAGCATGAAGACCGCCTCGAAGCTCACGGCGAGCACGAGGAGCGAGAGGAGCGAGGCTTCGGGCAGCCACGGCACGGCGAAGGTGGTGAGCGTCAGCGCGGCCCATGCAGTCAGGCCGCCGACGGCCATCCAGACGCGCGCGGTTCCGCGCTGCCGAATCGTGGCGCGCAGCGCACGATACTCCTCGAGTTCGCGTGCAGTCATGTGCAATGGCCGTCGGAAGGACCGTCAGACACGATCCGATAGTCAATTGTGGCACCAAAGGACTTGCGGTCCATGAATTCCCTGCTAGAATGACCTCCGCGTCGAGCGAAAAGTTCAGGCGACACCCACTCAACGTGCACACACGACCATACCTCTGGCTCACGCGCCTCCTCGTGGCGTTCGTAGTCGCCGCCGGTCTCGCGCCAGCCGACGCCGCTCAGGCCGACCGGCGGCCGGCCCGGCCATCGGTCCGAAAGACGAACGCGGCTCCAGCCGCCACGACTGCCAAGGCGGTGCCGGCGCCCCGGCGACGCGGTCGGCGGTCGGCACAGGCCCGTGCGGTTGCGACTGCCCGGGAGATGGCCGACACCGTCGTCCCCAGGTACAAAGTCGATGCCGGCGGCGACCTCGTGCCCGATGTGCGCGCGGCCGCGGCCATCATCTACGATCCGGACACCGATCAAGTCCTCTGGGAGGAGAACTCACAGAACCAGCGGTCGATCGCCAGCATCACCAAGGTGATGACCGCCACGGTGTTTCTCGAAACCGACCCCGATCCTACCCAGATCGTCACGATTGCACGCAGCGACGTGTCTCGAGCCTCCACGACCTACCTGCGGTCGAACGATCGCGTGACGGTCGACGATCTGCTCCATCTCCTGCTGATTGCCTCGGACAACGCTGCCGCACGCGCGCTCGCCCGGATCTCTCCCCACGGCTCGGCCGGCTTCATCGACCGGATGAACGAGAAGGCGGCTGAATTGGGGCTGGAGAGCACCCGCTACGCGGACCCGTCGGGCCTGCTGTCGGACAACGTGTCGTCGGCGTACGACATGGCCCTGCTCATCGCCTACGCATCGGCCGACGAGCGGATTGCGTCATTGATGCGGCTGCCCGAGCACACGGTTCGGATGCAGAGACGGTCGGTCACCTTCCACAACACGAACCACCTGCTGGGCCGCGAAGACGTCGATGTGCGCGCCGGGAAGACTGGCTTCATATCGAAGTCCGGCTACTGTCTTGCGACGCTCCTGCGCCTGCCCCAGACCGGCCGGCGGGTGGCCGTCGTCGTCCTCGGCGCGCGTTCCAACGCCGGGCGATTCATGGAGACCCGAAACCTCTTCAAATGGCTCACGGCGAAGACGCCAACGATCTTTGCCACCTCCCTTCAGGCCTCCGAGCAGCAGTAGCGGCTAGCCGACATAACCCCGCTTGATGGCCGCTGCGTCGAGCGGAAGTGTGGCTATCGTGTCGACGGCCACTATCACCGAGCGCGTCTGGGCGCGCGCGTCGTAGGCCTTCAGATAGCGGTGGCACCGATCACACGCGTAGATGCGATAGCGCCCGTCGCGCGTCGCGAACGATGAGATGAGACTGCGGTCGTCGTTCGAGCAGAAGGGACAGGCCAGAGGCGCGAAGATCCACTGGGTCTGACAGCGCCCGCAGATGAGCCGGCGCTCGGCGCTCGGGGTGATCACCGCAAAGTCCGGCTCCCATCCGCAGAGCGGACAGAAGCCGTAGCGCCAGGCGTCGACGCCGCAGGCCTGCTGAACAGCTTCTGCCGAGCGCGCCAGAAACGGCCGTATCGAGAGCACCAGCACCTGATCGAGGCTTGTCAGCTCCGAAGCCGGCTCGCGCGGCGGAGTGTTCGGTCCTGCGGCGCGGGAGGTGGCGATGTACCAATCCGTCACGAGTGGTGCCAGCCGCTCGGGGTCCCTGCCGATCGCGAGAATGCGCTCGTGCTCCGGGCGCTCCAGGGCTTCGTACCGCTGGAGTACGTCTGCAGTCTGACGCAGCGTGAGGCGGAAGTCGGTCCAGTTCAAGGGAATGTCGCCGAAGCGAACAAGCGGCCGTCCCTCGGCCAACTCGGTGGACACCCACTGCGGATCAAGCTGGATTCGCGGGAGCGGCACGCGGGCCTGCACCCGCCTCTGAATGTGCATCAGATCGAGCTGCATGTCGACGGCGGAGGTAAGTTCGGGCTGCTCGGTCTTGAGCTGCTTCAGCTCGATGACCTCGCGCGACTCGGCGCGCGAGGGACGCGGCAGTCGGTCGGGCACGTCAGGATTGTATCGTGGGCCGCGCCGACTGCTCCGGCCGCTGCACACAAGCAGGGGTTGGTAGAATGGTTGGTGGGACCCTCGGGCGCGCCAGTACGTCAAAATAGACGATAAGGAGCCATGATGGCAGCGGACAACGTGCAGACCTTCACGGACGGCAATTTTGAGGCATCGGTGCTGCAGGCTGGCGGCCCGGTGCTGGTGGACTTCTGGGCGGAGTGGTGCATACCCTGCAAGCGGCTGGCCCCGACGATCGACGCGCTGGCCAGCGACTACGCCGGCCGGGTCACGATCGGCAAGCTGAACGTGGACGACAATCCCGATACGGCGTTCAAGTTTCAGATTCGTGGGATTCCGGCCGTGCTGCTCTTCAAGAACGGCGAGGTCGTCGAATCGGTCATCGGGCTGGCCCCGAAGGAAGACTTCAAGAAGGTCATCGACAAGCACCTGAGCGATGGCGCCTCGTAACGTCGTCGTAATCGGGTCGGGCCCCGCCGGGCTCACAGCCGCGCTGTACACGGCGCGCGCCAACCTGCAGCCGCTGGTCATCGAAGGTCTGGAGGCAGGCGGCCAGCTCATGATGACGACGCTCGTGGAGAACTTCCCGGGGTATCGGGACGGCATTCTCGGCCCCGACCTGATGGCCGACATGCGCGCGCAGGCCGAGCGGTTCGGCAGCGAGATCGTCCAGAGCCAGGTGACATCAGTGGATCTGTCGGTCCGGCCGTTTCACGTGCGGACCTCTAACGGCGCCTACCAGACGCGGTCGATCATCGTCGCCACCGGCGCCTCCCCTCGATTGCTGGGCCTGCCAGCCGAGCGCCAGCTGATGGGCCACGGCGTATCCACCTGCGCGACGTGTGACGGCTACTTCTTCCGCGGGCAGGAAATCGCCGTCGTCGGCGGGGGCGACACCGCCATGGAAGAGGCGATGTTTCTCACCAAGTTCGCCAGCAAGGTCACGATCGTCCACCGGCGCGACGCGCTCAGGGCGTCGAAGATCATGCAGGACAAGGCACGCGCGAACCCGAAGATCGTGTGGCGTCTGAACAGTCAGGTGGAGGACATCACCGACCCGTCGAAACGGGAAGTGGCCTCTGTCGTGCTGCGGGACGTGGCGTCGGGCGACCGCACGGAAATCCCGGTCAAAGGCGTATTCATTGCGATCGGCCATACGCCGAACGTCTCGCTCTTTCGCGGCCAGCTGGGAATGGACGCCAACGGCTACATCCTCACGCACGACGGAACCAAGACCAACACGCCCGGAGTGTTCGCGTGCGGCGACGTGCAGGATCATGTCTACCGGCAGGCAGTCACAGCCGCCGGGTCAGGCTGCATGGCTGCGCTCGACGCCGAGCGCTTTCTGAATGGTGTCCCCGAGCACCTGCATGCCTGATGCGTCGCTAATCGATCCACCCGCCGCCGATCACGGCGTCGCCGTCGTACAACACCACGGCCTGCCCTGGTGTCACGGCGAGCTGGGGCGTATCGAACACGACGACGGCCTGTCCGCCCTCGGCCGCGCAGACCTCGGCCGGAGCCGGCTGATGGCGGTGTCGTATCTGCGCGCCGACGCGACGTGGTGCACGCGGTGGCACCGCGATCCAGTTCACGTCCGAGGCCGTCAGGGTCGTCTTCTCTAGGGCGGTGCGCGGGCCGACAACGACCTGGCGCGCTGACGGCCGGAGCGCCAGGACATACAGCGGCGTGCCCGTCGGCGAGGGGAGGCCAAGCCCCCTGCGCTGTCCAACCGTATAACGATGGACCCCGTCGTGGCGGCCGAGCACGCGGCCGGATTGGTCGACGATAAGGCCGGCGCCGGGAGCATCGGGGGCCCTGGCCGCCACGAATGCGGCATAGTCGTGGTCCGGGATGAAGCAGATATCCTGGCTGTCGGGCTTGTCCGCCACGGGCAGTCCGCGGCGCCGCGCGTACTCGCGCACCTGCTCCTTGGATCGATCGCCCACCGGAAAGACTGCGCGAGCGAGCTGATCCTGACTGAGCGAAAACAGGAAATATGACTGATCTCTTGACGGGTCGGTCCCGCGCTTCAGCAGGTACCGCCCAGCCGCCTCGTCGAACTCCACGCGAGCGTAGTGGCCGGTGGCAACGGTCGTGGCGCCAAAGCCGAGCGCTCGATCCAGCAACGTGGCAAACTTCAGATCGCTGTTGCAGCGAGCGCACGGGAGCGGCGTGCGTCCTCCCGAGTACTCGCGGACGAAGTTGGACACGACGTGCGCGGAGAACTCGCGTTCGAAATTGAGGACGTAGTGCGGAATATCGAGTACCGCGGCCACCCGCCGCGCGTCGTGCAGATCATCGAGCGAGCAGCAGCTGCCGAAACTGCTCTGTCGGTCGGCCTGGTCGTACAACTGCATCGACACCCCGATGACGTCGTGACCCGCCTCGGCTAGCAGGGCGGCCGCCACCGACGAGTCGACGCCGCCCGACATGGCAACGACAATCCGCATACGCGCACGCCCGGATACGGCGCTCCTATCACCCTCCGGCAGTGATCGAAACCGGCGTCCCTCTTGTCAGGCCGCGCAGTTTCTCCACCACTCGTGGCATCAGCTCGACGACGCGATCGACTTCTTCTTCCGACGAGAAGAGGCCCAGGCTGAAACGAAGCGAGTTCTGCGTGCGGTGCGAAGGGAAGCCCATGGCCC
>CAZCEL010000077.1:0-6479 GCA_964497175.1 uncultured Bifidobacteriaceae bacterium | reverse complement strand
CCGCAGCACGTGCGACGGCTCGAGGGTGCCAGAGGAACAGGCCGACCCGGTCGACACGGCCACGCCTTCCAGATCCAGCGCGATGAGCAGGCTTTCGGCCTCGACGCGATTGAAGCTGATGTTGGTCGTGTTGGGCACGCGCTCCTGCGTTGATCCGTTGACGAGGGTGCTCGGCACACGTGCCAGGATACCGGCCTCCAGGCGATCGCGCAGAGCGGCGAGCCGGATCGATTCGGCGTTCAGCTTCGCAGCGGCCAACCGGGCGGCGGTTCCCATGCCCGCAATCGCGGGAACGTTCTCGGTGCCGGCGCGACGGTTGCGCTCCTGCTTGCCGCCCGTCTGCACAGCGAGCATGCGGGTGCCCCGACGCACCCACAAGGCGCCGGCGCCTTTGGGGCCGTTGAACTTGTGGGCGGACAGGGCCAGGAGATCGATCCCGAGCGCGGCCACGTCGATCGGGATCTTGCCCGCCGACTGCACCGCGTCGGTGTGAACCAGGGCGCCGCGCTCGTGTGCGAGCGCGGCAATCTCAGCGAGGCGCTGAATCGTGCCAATCTCATTGTTGGCGTGCATGACCGAGACGAGCGCCGTGTCGTCTGTCAGCGCGTCCCGGACACGCTGCATCGAGACGATGCCGGACTGATCCACGGGCACGTGCGTGGTCCGCCAGCCCCGTCGGGCCAGCGTCTTGCACGTGTTGAGCACGGCCTCGTGTTCGATGGCGGTCGTCACCAAGTGGCGCCGCCCCGACGGTTCGAGCGCCTCTGCAACGCCCCGGATGGCGAGGTTGTCCGCCTCGGTGCCGCCGCTGGTGAACACCACCTCGGACGGGTCGCCGTGCACCAGCGCGGCAACCGCCGTCCGCGCCTCGTCGAGGATCGCCTTGGCCTGCTGGCCAAAGTAATGCACGCTCGACGGGTTGCCGAAAAGATCGCGGGTGGTGCGGGTCACCACCTCGACCACCTCCGGGGCGAGCGGCGTCGTTGCGTTGTAGTCGAAGTAGACGCGCATCGTGAACGGCCCCATTGTACTACTGCCGCTAACCATCGGTAAGGAAAGGACTAGACAACGATTCGTCGCTTCCATATACTGGCGAAAATTCTTGTCGTGAGCCTTCCCCGGCGCGTCGACAGATCAATCCCTGAGCGCCACAGCGAACGGACAGGCGGAGGTTGACATGTGGAAACGAGATGAAGCGGTCCGACCAGCCAGCGGACAGCCGGCTGCGCCCCAGCCCGTCCCTGCTGCTGCGCCGATGGGAGCAACCATGCCTCGCGGGGAGGCCAGCTATAAGGAGCGCGATGTCGTGAACATCGGAAAATCGGTCGTGATTAAAGGCGAACTGAACGGCAGTGAGGATCTGACGATCGAAGGTCAGGTCGAAGGCACGATCCAGCTCCGGGATCATGTCCTGACGATTGGTCCCAACGGAAAAATCAAGGCACAGGTGTTTGCCAAGGTGGTCGTCGTGCTGGGAGAGGTCAGCGGCAACGTCAGCGCGAGCGAGAAGGTCGACATTCGGGACAACGGATCGGTCGACGGCGATATCGTCGCGCCGAGAGTGGCGATTGCCGAGGGCGCGCACTTCCGCGGCAGCGTGGACATGCAGCGCAAGGGAGCCCAGCCGCAAGCTGTCAAGCCTGCGGTCGCGCAGCAGGCCCAGCCGGCTGCTCCGGTGGCGCAGACGGCGACCCCGGCCGCGGCCGCCGCGCAGCGGTAGCCCCGTCTCCGGACGGTCGTATGGGCCTTCGCAGCCTGCTCACGCCGCGGCGACCTGAGCCGCCGCCCCCGGCTGTGCAGACCCTGCCTCTGCCGGGCGCGAAAGCCGATCCGGTCTTCGGCACCAAGGCCCTGCGCAAGGTCATCAAGACGCTCGCGTCGAGACCCTCGCCCGTGCTGCTCGATCTGGGCCCGGTCGTCGGCCACAACGTGAGCTTTTTCGGCGAGCAGCTGGGCTGCAAGATTTTCGTCGAGGACGTGTTCGCCGATCTCGACCGGCATGTTCGGGAGCGCCGGATGGGCGACTTTCCCTCATTCCTGAAGTCGCGGTTTGCGCGCGTGGGCGTGAGTGTGGATGCGATCCTGTGCTGGGATCTCATCGACTACCTCGACAGGGCCTCGTCGCAGGCGTTGGCCGGCGAGCTGACGCGCGTGCTCGGAGCCGACGGCGTTCTCCTCGGGTTCTTCGCCACAGCCCCTTCACACGACGCCCGGTACACGAAGTACGTCGTGGTCGACGACATGACCCTGAAGTACCGGCCGTACCCCGCGGCCAGGGGCCGGCAGGCCGTGCTGCAGAACCGCGACATCATGCAGTTGTTCGGCGCCCTTCGCGTCTCGGATTCGTTTCTCCTGCAGAACAAGGTTCGCGAAATCCTCTTTCGCAAGCCTGCATACCTGGCCCGGTAGGATTACGATAGATATGCCATGGCCCGCCCCGTCATCGCGTTGCTCTCGGATTTCGGCCTCCGCGATCACTATGCCGGAACGATGAAGGGCGTCGTGCTGGCGATCTGCCCGGACGTCACCTTTGTCGACATCTCCCACGACATCGCCCCTCACGATGTGTCCGGCGGCGCGCTCGAGCTGGCGGCGTCGTACCGGTACTTTCCGGCAGGCACGATCTTTCTGGCCGTGGTCGACCCCGGCGTCGGATCGGCGCGGCGCGGCATTGCCGCGGAAGCCGGCGACTTCCGATTCGTCGCACCGGACAACGGGGTGTTGTCCGTGGTGTTCGACGAAGTGCCGCCCAAGCGGGTCGTCGAGCTGAGCGATCGCCGATACGCCCGGGCGACGGTGAGCCGGACGTTCGAAGGACGGGACCGGTTTGCGCCCGCAGCCGCCTGGCTGGCCAAGGGGGTTGACCTGACCGCTCTGGGGCGTCCGGCCGGATCGCTGCAGCGGCTCGATCTGCCTCAGCCCCGAGTGACCGCCGCGGGCGTGGAGGGCGACGTGCTGCGGGTCGATCGGTTCGGCAACCTGATCACCAACATCGATCGCCGCACGTTCGACCGCCTGGCGGACGTGGGGCCCGTCTCGATCGATCTCGATGGCCACCCCATCGACCGGATTGTGTCCACGTATGCCGAGGTTCCCGCCGGCGAGCGATGTGCGCTCATCGGCAGTTCGGATCATCTGGAGATCGCCGTCAACGGCGCCAGTGCCGCCGAGGCGCTGGCGCTCGGCCGCGGCGCCGTCGTGCGGATCAGGCGGACGCAAGCCTGACGGCCGCCTCGCCGAGTCCTCGACCCCGTCTGTGTGGCCCTCGTGCCGTCCGTGTCTGGCTGCGTGAGCGTCGCGGTCCTCGTGATACGATCTCGGGCTCCATATGATCAGCTTCGATCTCACCGAAGAACAGCGGCTGCTCGAGCAGGCCGTTCGGGAGTGGGGCGCTCGCGAGGTGGCCCCGTTCATCAAAGAGGCGGACCGCGAACATCGCTTCGACCGCGAGCGGATCATCGGCGGCATGGCCAGGCTCGGGCTGCTTGGCATTTCGGTACCGCAGGAGTACGGCGGCGCGGGCATGGACTACATCTCCCTCGGGCTCGCCAGCGAGGAGCTCGAGTATGTCGACACCTCGCTTCGCGTCATCATGTCGGTTCACGCCGGCCTGAACTGCCTGACGCTGTTGTCCTGGGGCACGGAGCGGCAGAAGCAGCGGTACCTGGTTCCCCAGGCGCAAGGCGTCGAGATCGGCGGGTACGGCCTGACGGAACCCTCGGCAGGCAGTGATGCCCGGGCGATTCAGACGACCGCCCGGAAGGACGGCGATCGCTACCTCCTGAATGGCGAGAAGACGTGGATCTCGCTCGCCGACGTCGCCGATCAGTTTCTCGTGATCGCCTGGACCGACACGGAGCGAAAACAGCAGCGCGACCCGTCCGGCCTGAGCGCCTTTATCGTCGAGCGACGGTTCAAGGGATTCTCCAGCGGTCCAATGAAGGAGAAGTGGGGCATCCTGGCCGGCAACACCGGGTGGTTCAAGATGGACGAGGTCGAGGTGCCGGAGGAAAACCTCGTCGGCCGCGCGGGCGAGGGGTTCAAGATCGCGATGTTCGCGCTCGACCAGGGCCGCTTCACGGTGGCAGCCGGGGCGACCGGGCTCATTCGTGCATGCCGGGACGCCAGCGTGAAGTACGCCAAGGAGCGCAAGACGTTCGGCGTCGAGATCGGACAGCACCAGCTGGTCAAGGAGATGCTTGCCCAGATGGAGTCCGACTACCAGACTGCGCGGCTGCTGTGGCTGCGGTCTGGCTGGCTGAAGAACGAGGGACGGCGCAACACCCGCGAGACGGGCCTGGCAAAATGGTTCGCCACCGTGGCGTCGGAGCGAGCGGCCGCCGATGCCGTGCAGATTCACGGCGCAAACGGCTACTCGGACGAGTACCCGGTCGGCCGGTTCTATCGCAATTGCAAGGGAGCGGTCATCTACGAGGGTACACGCGAGATTCACAAGGTGATGCAGGCGGACTATCTGCTGGGCTATCGCACCGACCGGCCCACGAGGTGTGAACTGCCGCCGCCCACGGGTCACTGACCCTCCAAAGGAGCAGGCCTGGCGCGTATGGATTCCGATCTTTCTCTCGAGTTTCTCCGGGTCGTCGAACGCGCAGCCATCGCGTGCGCCCACACGATGGGACAAGGCGACCGGCATCGGTCCGATCAGGTCGCGGTCGAGGCGATGCGCCGTGTGCTGGACACCGTGCCGATCGACGGCACGGTCGTAATCGGCGAAGGCGAGCGGGACGAGGCGCCCATGCTGTACATCGGCGAGAAGGTGGGCATGGCGCATTCGCTGCACGGCCCGGGCTCCGCCTCGGGCGGATTTCCCCAGGTCGATATCGCCGTCGATCCACTGGAAGGCACGAATCTCTGCGCCACCGGATCGCCCAACGCCATCGCGGTCCTCGCTGCCTCGACGCGAGGCGGCTTGCTCCACGCGCCCGACCTCTACATGGAGAAGCTCGTCGTCGGTCCGAGCTCCAGGGATCATGTAAGCCTCGATGCTCCGGTGCACGAGAACCTGAAGGCCATTGCCACGTGCCTCGACCGCAGCATCGAGGATCTCGTCGTCGTCGTGCTCGATCGCCCCAGGCACGAGACGCTCGTCAGTGAGATCAGAGCCGCGGGCGCCCGCATCCGGCTGATTGGCGACGGCGATCTCTCGGCCGGCATCGCCGCCGCCGTGGTGGGCTCCGGCGTGCATGCCGTGATGGGCACGGGCGGCGCCCCGGAGGGCGTGCTGACGGCGGCAGCCATGCGGTGTCTGAACGGCGAGATCCTGGCCCGTCTGGTCGTCAGCAAGCCGGAGCACGAAGAGCGGTGCCGGGCGATGGGAATCTCGGACGTCCGGAAGGTCTACCGGGCCAGGGATCTGGCGCCGGGATCCCGTGTCATCTTCGCTGCGACCGGCGTCACCGACGGCGCACTGATGAAGGGGGTGCGATTCTTCGGCGACGGCACGCGGACGAGCTCGGTCATCATGCAGAACGATCCGCACCGCATCCGGTTCGTCGACAGCATTCACATCGACGCCACCGGCGACGTCAAGATCAGATTCTGATCACTCGCCGCCGTTGCCGTGACCGCTCTTCTTGTGCTTCCGCTTCCTGTGCAGCCGCTTGGTCCTGTCCTCGTGGGAGCCGCCGATCTGGCGCGGCAGCGGCACCCGTGGCCGCCGGATTCTCGATGATCTCGACTGCGTCCGTCGCATACGGTCGATGATACGCGCGAGGGTCGACGTATGGTCGCCCGACCCGGCCGTTATCGAGCAGGCGTGCGCCTTCATCCTGGCAGGCTCGGTGGTCGCGATTCCGACAGACACGTTGTACGGACTAGCTGCCGATCCGTTCAGCACCGTCGCCGTCGAGCGCTTGGTCACGGCCAAGGGCCGGCGGCCCGACCACGCGATGCCCCTGGTTGCCGCCGACACCCTCCAGGTCGCACGATGGATCGGACCGCTGCCACACCTCGGACGCCGGCTGGCCGACCGCTTCTGGCCCGGACCACTGACGCTGATTCTCGCCGCCCCGGACAGGATTGCCGCAGCGGTGGTTGGAAAGACGGGCACGGTGGGCGTTCGCGTGCCGGCTCACGCAGTGCCACGCGCGCTGTGTGCGGCCTGCGACCGACCGCTGACAGCGACCAGCGCGAACCTGACCGGTCAGCCCCCCACCGGCGATCCGGATGAAGTCGCCGCGTCGCTGGCCGAGCGAATCGACATGCTGCTCGACGCGGGGCGGACAGCCGGCGGTCCACCGTCGACCCTTGTCGACGTCACCGGCGAGGCACCGGCGCTCGTCAGAGCCGGGGCGATTTCGTGGCAGTCAGTGCTCGAGATCGTGAGCGAAGGGGACTAGGGTGTCACTGTGTCGGGGTCGACGACGAGCCACCCATCGGCCGATCGCGCGAGGCGCGAACGCGCCGCGCTCGTGCTGTCTCTTATACACATCTGACGCTGCCGACGATCTTACGCGTGT
>CAZCEL010000076.1:11168-13962 GCA_964497175.1 uncultured Bifidobacteriaceae bacterium | reverse complement strand
AACGGGAGCTGACGAAGACCGACGTACGCGAGATCATCCGACGCGGCCTGCAGCAGACGCAGGGCAGCTACCGCAAGCTGATCGAGCTCTTCCACCTGCCGTCAGGCGACTACAAGCGCTTCCTGGCCTTCCTGTATCAGCACGACTGCCATCTGGCGTT
Source organism: uncultured Bifidobacteriaceae bacterium (assembly GCA_964497175.1). Lineage (GTDB taxonomy): Bacteria > Acidobacteriota > Vicinamibacteria > Vicinamibacterales > CAVVIG01 > CAZCEL01. The sequence continues at coordinate 13,802 of CAZCEL010000076.1, read as the reverse complement.
CCACCCCTTCCGCGAAGCGCGCCTGGAGCCGTCGGGCCACGAAGGCGCCCGCGCGCGGACACCCTAGACACCATACGCCGCAAGTACGTGTCGGGCGGCCTTTGGACGCTGCGGCTACTGTTCGGGGGCGAAGTATCCGCCGGGGCTCGTCACGGTCAATTCTGAAGCCTTCGCACGGATCTCGACGCGGCGCCACTGCCCGTTGTGAGTGGAGTTGCTCGAGGTATAGCCGATCACGTAGCGGCGCCTGAGGCTGTCGATCACTTTGGCGTACTGCGCGCCGAGCTCCGAGGCGTCTGTCGCGACGTAGACCTGTCCGGCGGACTGATCGGCCAGCCGGTCGAGCACGCTGCGATCGACCTTCGTGCCGAGGGCCACCGCGTAGATAACAGCCCCGACCTCGCGGTGAAGCGACAGCACATCGGCCAGCGTGTGCACGCTGCCCGGGGCCGTCCCGGGATTGTTCTCGTCGCGGCCGTCGGTCATGACCACGATCGCCCGACGACCCTTGACGCCCTTGAGATGCATCAGCGCATTCCAGAGCGCGTCGTACAGCGCTGTACCGCCGAGGGGTACGTACTTGTCGATCGCGTGAATCGTCCACTCCCGGTTCGTAGCCAGCGTGTGCGCGAACTTGGGCTCGTCGGCGAAGGTGATCAGCGCGAGGTTGTCCTCCGGCCTGACCTTCACGACGAATTCCTTGGCGCTGGCCATTACCACTTCGGCCGACTTCTTCATGCTCCCGCTGGCATCCAGGGCCAGGACCATGGACACGGGATCGACGGCCTCCTGGAAGGTGTCCACGTGCTGAGGGATGCCGTCCTCCAGCACCTCGATGTCCTCCGCCGTGAGATCGACGTAGTTTCTCGAGTCGTCCATGGCCGTGAACTCGATGGCGGGCCTGATGGGAGGCGGCGGCGGGGCGAAGTAGCCCGCCCGCGTGCGCGTCGTGAGGCCTTCGGGGACTCCCACGGTGACACCGCGCCAGCTGCCGTCGCGCTTCTGATCGGCGGGCGTATACGTGATCAGGTACCGGCTGTGCGCATCTGTGGCGATGGACTCGGCCACCGAGACCAGCTCCAGCTCGCGGGGAGGGAAGAACATCCGCCCGCCCGTCCGGGCGGCCACACGTTGCAGCAGTTCCTTCCCTCGAAGCGACACGCCAGCGACACCGCCGATGCCCACGACGTAGAACGTAGCCTGGGCCTCTTCGGTTCGGCGAAGCGCCTCGTCCACCTTGAGCGTGCTGTTCTCGTCGTATCCGTCGGTCAGGAGGATCACGACGCGGCGACCGTCCAGCCCATCGAGCAGACGCGTGGCCTCGACCACACAGTCGAGCAGCGCCGTGCCGCCGCTTGCGCGCATGGACGAAATGGCCTCCGCAATCGTCTTCGGGTCGTTGGTCGGCCCCGTGATCGTTCCGATACGCGCGTTGAACGGCGCCACGATGACCCGGTCCTGCTCACGGAGCATCGCGGTCATTTTTTCGGTGGCACGCCGCACGAAGTCCATCCTGCGCGACATGCTCTGGCTGTTGTCGACCAGGAGGACCAGATTCGTGGGAATCGTTTCGCGCGCGACCAGATCGATCTTCTGCTCGATGCCGTTCTCGGCGACGGTGAATACCGCCGGGGCAAGATCGGAGACGAAATCACCCTTGCTGTTGTACACCGAGGTCTCAAGGAGGATGCTCGTAATCTCGGTCTTGTCGTGAAGCTCGAATGGGGGCAGCGTCACGGCGTCACGAATCATGCGGCCCGTCGAGTCCGAGGCCTGCACGACGATCTCCCGTCGCTCGAACGGATTCACATCCGTCCAGTCGACCGTGTACGGCGGGCCCACCTCGACCGTCCCCACCTGGGTGCCATCGACGAAGAACGCGACCGGCGACAGGCTGATGTCTGGTGGGACGTGAATCTGGGCGACTATGCGCAGCTTCACGGCCAGGCCCGTCCGGCCCAGGGGAGATGTGATCCGAATCGTTGGCACGTCCACCGAAGGTGAGGCGGCGGAGTCCTGTGCCGGCGGATTCTGCTGCGTCGCCGGTACGCCCACGCCGAAGAGCAGCAGCAGGACGAGGGCCCATCGAGCGGAACGCATGATCGAGACTCCGCCCGCGCTACTGGCCCGATCCGGCTCCATCGGAGACGAAGTAGGTCGCGCAGGCAGCAGCGAGCAGATCGGCGCTCAGCTCGGTCGGCTGATCGATATAGGCCGCCAACGAGAGCGCGTGATCGATCAGATCGCGGGGATGACAGCCTCGCAGAATGACGTTGCGCGGGCGCAGCTCGTTGGCGATGAGCGCTTCGGCGAGTCGTCTGTCGAACTTGAGTTCGCGCGCGACGCAGTAATTCTCGAAGATCTGCAGGAATTCACCGTCGGTCGGCGACTCGGCGTAGACCTTGTACCTGATCCGTCGCAGGAACGCCTCGTCGACCAAATCCAGCGGATTGAGGTTGGTCGCAAAAACGACCATCACGTCGAACGGCACCACAAACTTCTGGCCCGACTGCAGGGTCAGGTGGTCGACGCGGCTCTCGAGCGGGACAATCCAGCGGTTGAGCATGTCTCGAGGCGACACGCGCTGCCGCCCGAAGTCGTCGACGATGAGGACGCCGCCGTTGGCCAGGACCT
>CAZCEL010000076.1:0-11158 GCA_964497175.1 uncultured Bifidobacteriaceae bacterium | reverse complement strand
CCTCCATGGTCAGCTCGCCGCCCGCGATCACGGCCGGCCGTCGGCACCACACCCAGCGGCCGTCATCACTGGTATCGAGCTCGATCGAGGGCGCCTGCACGCGCCGATCGGCCACGTCATGGTTCAGCGGGTCAAAGACGCGGATGATCTCGGTGTCGACCGACACGGCGTACGGCACGGCGATCTCGCCGGAGAAGAGATTCCGCACCGCCTGAGACATCACCGTCTTCCCGTTTCCGGGCGGCCCGTACAGGAACAGGGAATGGCGCGCGGCCACCGCCGGGCCAAGCTGGTCCAGTACGCGGTCGCTCAGAACCAGGTGGCCAAACGCGTCACGGACCGCCGTCCTCGTCACCTCCACTTTCGCGTGCTCGCCGAATGCCTTCATGTACGCCCGATACTGCTGGACGGGCACCGGGAGCTGCCCTACGTACTGATTCCGGTCGCTGAAGGCTTCGGCCCGTGCGTGACCCGTGTCCGTCAGCCGGTAGACGTAGGACGGCGACCCCATCGAGCCGCCGGAAATGTCGCAGTGGTGCTCCCGCTTGAGCGCATCGAGACACGGCTCGATCACGCTGAACACCACCCCCAGCCGCGAGGCAAGCTCGGTGCCCGTCACCGCGCCCGCCACGTGCAGCTGCTTCACGACCAGTTGGGACACCAGATCCCAGGGCAGCCCGGTCTCCTGGATCGTCCGGGGCGCCGGCGGCATTTTCTGTGATGTGCTGCGAGTCTTCGTTGCCATAGCTCTCATATCAATGCGCGCTGGCCTGCCTCAGTCGCCGAGCGGCCTGCGAGAATCGAGGGTTGAATCGCCACGCCTCAAGAAACGCGTCGCGCGCACGATCGAAGCGGCGCGCCGCCATGTACACGATGCCCATGTTGTAGGCAGCGACCGAGGCATCGGCGAGGGCCGAGAACTGGGCGTGCGCCAGCTCGAAGTCGCCGCCTGCGGCGTAGGCCAGGCCGAGGTTGTTGTGCACGACTCGGGAGTCCGGTGAGCGCTCGAGAGCGCGGCGACAGGTGTCGACGGCTCCGACACCACCGAGCCTTGTCTCGACGTGGCACAGGTTGTTCAGGGCGAACGCCGAGTCGGGCTCCAGGCCGAGCGCCCGGCCATACCATTCGCGTGCTTCGCTCAGACGACCGAGCGCTTCGAAAATCGTGCCGAGCGTGTTGGCCGCGGCTGGCGACCTCGGCATCAGATGCCAGGCGCGGTAGGCGTCCCCGAGCCCCAGCCCGGGGAAGCCGAAATCGCGCCAGACTCTGGCTCGGCCGTCGTAGGCCGCGCCGTCGGCTGGATCGAGCCGAAGGGCGGTTGTCAGGTGAGAATGTGCAAGGTCGAGTACGCGGAGGCGACGGTACTGCTCGGCGACCAACCGGTGAGCGGCGGCTCCCGGCGTGCGGGCGAGCACCGCGAGTGCCGCGGCCAGCGCTGGATCCTGTGTCTCGATGCTGTCGGCCGCATTCTGCGTCGGAGGGCGCGCGGCGGCGGAGAGAGCCCGCATGCGTGCGACATAAGCCTCTGCCGACTCCCCTGGAGCCTGCTCGCTCGTCGCCGGGGTGTGGACCGCTGCGGGCGGGGCCGCTGGAGGATCCGGCACCGTGGCGGCCACACGACGGGCGGCACACGCCGAGCCGAACGGCACCAGCAGACAGACCGCCAGCGCCCGTGTTCCCCGGCCGAGCCCTCGGCCCGCACGCGCGGAAACGGGCATCAGTCCCGATCCTCTCCGCCCAGCCGGCTCCGGCGTCGCAGGACATACAGCGCGGCGAACACGACCAGGGCGATCAGGGCGACGATTTGAACGGTGTTCATCTCAGCCTCCGGGGGATTAGACGGCTCCTTCGAAGAACGCGTGGTAGATGCGAACCACCACCGGTCCGAAACAGACGATGTACAAGGCCGGAAAGAGGCAGAGGGCCAGCGGAAACACGAGCTTCACACCAACTTTGCCAGCGCGCTCTTCGGCCCGCTGGCGCCGCTTGGTCCGCATCGTATCGGCGTGGGTGCGGAGCGCCTGACCAATGCTCGTGCCAAAACGGTCCGTTTGTGTCAGCATCGCCACGAGGCTGCGCACGTCGTCGACACCGCTGCGCTGGGCGAAATTCCTGAACGCTTCGAGTCTCGACTTTCCAGCTCGTGTTTCGGTCACGATCATCCGAAGTTCGATGGCCAGGTCGCGGTGCACGAGCTGGAGCTCCTCGCTTGCGCGCGCGATCGCCTGGTCGAGGCCGCTGCCGGCTTCGACGCACACCGTGAGCAGGTCGAGGGCATCGGGAAGCCCGTTCTGGATCAGCTTCTGGCGTACGGTCACTCGGCGCGAGATGTAGAACCCCGGCAGGATGTACCCCAGGGCGGCACAAAACAAGGCGAGCATCCAGCCGCTGATCGGGCCGAGCCAGAGCAGAACCACACCACCGAACACGACGGGGAGTCCCAGCTGGGCGAGCGAAAAGTAGATGGCGGCTTCGGCGCCCGGATAGCCGGCCCGCGTGAGCTTGCGGCGCAGCCGCGACATGTCCTTGGGCGACTTGGGCATGAAGCGCGACAGCTTGGCCAGTGTTGGATCGAGCCGGTCCTGCGTGAGCGTGGCGCCGCCGACTCCCGCCTGCACCGCCAGCGGGCCCCGTGCCAGGCTGCGAATCCGGCGCTGCTCGGGCGCATTTCGAGCCAGCCACCACGAGGCGGCGCTGCCTACCAGCACAGCCGACATCACGAACACCCCGGTAATGGCGAGGAGCAGTGGTAACGGCATGGCTCAGTACTCCACGTCCACGATGCGCCGGATGATGAACACGCCGATGACCTGGAGCACCATCCCTGCCGTGATCATCTGCAGGCCCAGGGGATCGTCGATCAAAAGCATGATGTGCTCGGGCGAGATGATGTAGAGCACGACGGCCAACACAGGCGGCAGGAACCCGAGCACGACGCCCGTGATGCGCCCGTGCGCGCTCATGACGCGCACCTGACGCTTGACGGTGAAACGCTCCTTGATCACGGCCGACAGGTTGTCGAGCACTTCCGAGAGGTTGCCGCCCGACTCCCGTTGGATGAGAACCGCGGTCACGAAGAACCGGGCGTCGAGCACCGGAATACGTTCGGCAAACTCTCGCAGGGCCTCTGGCAGCGACATGCCGTAATTCTGCATTTCGAAGAGCTGGCGAAACTCGCCGCCAATGGGGTCCGGAATTTCGTCGCCAACCATCTGCAGGGCGGTCGTGAGCGCGTGGCCGGCCCGGAGGGACCGGGCCATCAGGTCGATGGCCTCGGGGAACTGCTCCTCGAAGGTGGCCATGCGCTTCTTCCCCGCCCGCCGCAGGTACAGGATGGGGAACGTCGCGGACACGGCGCCCACGGCAATGCCGGCAATCATCGACGAAAACAACCACATGCAGAGCGCGAAACCCGCAAACGCGGCAAAGACGCAGGTGAGCACGACGGTGCCGATCCTGACCGAGACACCCGAATGGGCTATCAGGCGGCTGAGCGGATCGACCAGCCCTCGCGATCGCGACAGCACGGCCTCGAGCGGAACCAGCGCCGACAGGCGTTCTTCGACCTTGACGACTGGGGTGGTGACCGTTGTGGGACGCGGCGACCTCTCAGACGCCGACGAACGGCGTCGCTTTCGGCGTCCTCCGGACGCACGACGAAGGCCCAGTACGCCCCCAGCACGATCGCCACGACGATGGCGAAAACAATGACCGCAACCTGCATGTCGTCCTCTAGCCGATCACCTTGACGTGTTCGAACATTTCCGGCGGCAGCCGGTGTCCGGATGCCGAGAGCCTGTCTGCGCACTTGGGCCGGATGCCCGTCGCCCGAAAGCGACCGCACACCCGCCCGTCCTCCCGGACGCCCGTCTTCTCGAACAGGAAGATGTCCTGCAGCGTGATGACGCCCGCCTCCATGCCCGTGATCTCGGTGATCGAGGTGACGCGGCGGGTCCCGTCGGACTGACGGGCAATCTGCACGATGAGCTCCACTGCCGAGGCAATCTGCTGGCGGATCGCCTTCTCCGGGATGTTCAGGTTCGCCATGGCGACCATCGTGTCCAATCGATAGAGCGCGTCGCGGGCGCTGTTGGCATGGATCGTCGTCAAGCTCCCGTCGTGACCCGTGTTCATGGCCTGGAGCATGTCCAGCGACTCCTCGCCGCGCACCTCGCCGACCACGATGCGATCCGGGCGCATGCGGAGGGCGTTGATGACGAGCTCCCGCTGCCGCACGCGCCCTCGGCCCTCGATGTTGGAGGGCCGCGTCTCGAGCCGCACGACGTGCCGCTGCCGCAGCATCAGCTCGGCCGCGTCCTCGATCGTGATGACGCGCTCGTGATCGCCGATGAAGCTCGACAGCACATTCAGCAGGGTGGTCTTGCCCGCGCCGGTGCCGCCCGACACGATCACGTTCAGCCGCGCCGAGACCGACGCCTTCAGGAACTCGAGCATCGGCCGCGTCAGCGAATCCCTCGACACCAGGTCGTCGGCGCCCAGGCGGTCTGTTCTGAACCGCCGAATCGAGAGCGCCGCTCCATCCAGCGCCAGCGGCGGAATGATCGCGTTGACGCGCGACCCGTCCTGCAGGCGGGCATCGACCATGGGACTCGACTCGTCGATCCGCCGGCCGACCGCGCTGACGATGCGCTCGATTATCTGGAGCAGATGCCGCTCGTTCCTGAAGACCACGGGCGTCGCTTCGAGCTTCCCTTCGCGCTCGATGTAGATCTGGTCGTATCGGTTCACCAGGATGTCGGAGATCGTCGAATCACTGAGCAGATCCTCGAGGGGTCCCAGGCCGAACAGCTCGTTGAACACGTCGCCGATGAGCGACTCGCGCTCGGCCAGGCTGAGCGGCGTGCGCTGCTCCTCGCGATCGAGCAGACCAATGATCAGGTTTCGCAGTTCAGGCTCCGCCTCACCGCGCTTGACCTCGGCCAGCCGCTCGAGGTTCAGCCGGTTCAGCAGCTCCTGGTGGATGCGCCCCTTGAGGGCCTGATAGTCGGGGTGCCGCGTGTCGGCGTTGCTGGGTCCGATCGACAAGGTGGTCAGCACGGTGAACAGGCTCCAGTCAGGCTCGTCGCGATTGGGTAAACCGGCCGAGCAGTCCCGCGCGCACCGGGGGGGTCCGTTCGGAGTGCTGTGCGCCCGCCAGCCGCTCCGCAAACTTGTGAAACATGCCGGCCAGCTCGCTGTCCGCGTCGAGCGCCAGCGGACGACCCTTGTTCAGGGCCTGGAGCGCCACTCGATAGTCGCTCGGGAAAGAGCTGGCGATGTCGGCGCCGATGGCCCGTTCGACGTCGCTCACGCCGATGTCCGCCTGGCGATCGGATCGACTCAGAATAATCTTGACTTTCTCGCGCCCGTAGCGCTGCCGAAGCGTGGTGGCCAGCCGGCCTCCGCTCTTCACCGTTGCCAGTTCCTGATTCGCGACGATGAACAGGGCCTCAGCCTGATCCAGTGCGTCGAGCACGGCGGCATCCGATCGCGGCAGATCCAGGACGGTGTACCGATACACGCCCGTCACGAAATCGAGCACCGCCCGGATCTTCGACGGGTCGACCGCCGTGGCGAACGTGCGGTCCGAGGACGCCAGCAGATCAAGCCTGGGGGCGACCTCCGTCACCAGCCCGCCCAAATAGCTCTCGTCCAGCCGGTGGATGTTCTCGATCGCATCGAGCACCGAGAATCGGGGCTCCACGCCGAGAAACACCGCCGCGTCTCCGCCGGCCTGGTGTATGTCGATGAGCAGCGTCCGGCCGCTCTTGTCCGCCTTCCCAAGGGCCGTCGCGACGTTGACCGCGACCGTCGTCGTGCCCACACCGCCTTTCGCCCCGACGAACCCGAACAGCTGACGGCGCTCGGTCCTGGGCCGCTGACCGAGGACGCGCGCGACCGCACGTTCGAGATCCGCCTGGGTGACCGGATCGGCGACGAGCTCGTTGACGCCCGCACGCATGGCTTCGAGCAGGAGGGCAGGATCGAGCGCCGCGGCGACAATCACGACCCCGAGGACAGGATTCTGACGCTTGAGCGCTGACAACTCGCGCGGGATATCTGCGTCGGCGCGTACATCGAGCACGATCACATCGGGCAGCGGTGTTCCGTGGCCGAAGGATGGCAGTGCGGACGCGCGCACCGACGAGGGCTGCATGCCAGCGGCCCGCAGCATCTCTTCGAGCCGACCATCCCGCGATCCAACGACGGCGATGCTCGTCACGCTACTGGCTCTTGGATTTCCTGGAACGCTTCGAGGTCCCCGCACTCGCCAGCTCGGGCGCGTCGACCGCGCCCGCGCCGCCCTCGAGATTCTGGCTCACGCCTTCGATTGACGGCAGGAAACGGTTGTCGAGCGTCGGCAGTGGAGGCACTTCGTCGGGATTGAGCGGGCGCACCAGCCGCGGCGTGATGAGCACCATCAGCTCGTTCCGCGTGGCATTCACCTGAGTGGATCTGAACAGGTGCCCGATGATCGGGAGCCGCGCCAGCCCGGGGATCTCGTCAATCGTATCCTGCGAGAGGTTGTTCAACAACCCGGCGATGGCGAACGACTGGCCGTCGCGCAGCTCCACGTCGGTTTCGGCGCGCCGAGTGGATAACGCGGGCACGCGGAATCCCGAGAGCGTCAGGCCGTTGGGATAGTCGAGCGTGCTGACCTCGGGGCGGACCTTCAGGCGAATCGTATCGCCCGCAATGGTGGGTGTGAAGTTCAGGCGAATCCCGTATTCCTTGTACTCGATGGTCACCTGCCCGGTGTTGCCCTGGACCGACGGAATCGGGATCTCGCCACCCGCGAGAAACCCTGCCTGCTGCCCGTTGTAGGCGATGAGGTTCGGCTCCGCCAGGCTCTGCAGCAGCCCTTTTGTCTGCAGGGCCCTCAGAACGGCGCCAAAGTCGTAATTGGTGTTGAACAGGAACAGGTTCAGGTAGTCGCTGAAGATAAGCTCCCCATCATCGAACTCGGGCGCGGAAAAGCGCTGCGTGGTGACGCGGCCGACGTTGTCCTTGATGCCCGTGGCGCTGGTGAACAGGTTGATGCCCAACTCGCGGAGCGCCTGGCGGCTCACCTCGGCGAACCGCACCTGCAGCATGACCTGCTGGCTCTCGTTGGCGCCCGGAAACTGCAGAAGGTTGATGACCTTCATCTTCGACGAGGTCGCGCCGGCGATTTCTGCGGCTCGCAGCGACACCTCGTTGCTCGACACGTTGCCCGACAATATGAGCGCCTCGTCGTTGGCGCTCACGCGGATGTCCTCGCCCGGAAACAGCGCCTGAAGACGCTGCTCGATCGTCAGGACGCTCGGCTCGACGACCAGGTCGTACTGACGGCGCTCTCCCCCGGCCCCCCACACGATCAGGCTCACGGTCCCGGTCGCCTTGCCGTCGACCAGAATCTCGCGCGGCTCGACGACGGTGGCATCCGCGACGGCAGGATTCGTCACCGCAATGCGGACGATCTCGAAGTCCGTGTTCAGCACCGTCGAGCGGCCGGCGGTGAGCGGGACTCGTTCAACGGTCGGATTCACCTGGCCGACCGCCGTCGGCTGCAGAAGCGTCGTCACGAACGCAGCGACCACACCGGCCGCCAGGGAGCGCATTCTCATCGGGCGTGTATTCATGCTGGTCACCATTTACCTGGCGATCTCCTCGCTCGTCCGTTTGGCCGCGCGGATCGTCTCGACGACATACGTCTTCAGCGGCGGGGGTGGCGGGGGCGGCGGCGGAAGGACGACTGCGGCGGTCCGCCGAGCCGGGCGTGGCGTCTCGGTGCGGACAGGCGGCGGGCCGAACAGGCCTGCCATCCTCGCGCCGTTGGTCTGCGTGGGTTCGGTATCGGTCGGGTTGCGCAACGACAGCATCAGCGACCCGTCCTGCTGCGCCAGCGCGATCTTCTCGGCGTCGTCCGGATTGACGAGCAGGGTCACGACAGTCGACGGAATCGGCTTGCCCTCGCGGGCGTTCTCCTGGTCGTACCGCGTGCCGGCCGTGAGCACCTGCACGTTGCTGACCACCACGCGGGCCAGGCTGTCCTCTTTCTGCTTGATGATCACCATGACGTCGACGTGCGTGCCGGGCACCACGAAGCCAGCCACACCGATCACCTCGTTCACGCGCACCGACATCGCCCGCATGCCGGCGGGAATCGAGGGCGGCAGCCCCGCGCCCGCTTCCTTGGGAGCCACTTTGGTCTCGATAATCGGCTCGTTCTCGACGACCGGTGCGATGAGTCCGCGGTCGACGACAGCCTCGATGTTGTCGAATCCGCCGGGCAGCGGGGTGGCGGCGGGCCAATCCACCACCTTGACCAGGTCCTTCGTGAGCATCGTGCCGAGGGGCAGCCCCTTGGCCGCGACGACGGCGCTCCGGGTGGCCACCTCGACCTGCTCGACAGGTCTGCCCACCTCCATCATGTAGACGCCGTACGCGGCTGCTGAGGCGGCGACGAGGGCCACGAGAACAACGATGATCGTGCGTGTCTGGCGATTCATGGTTCGTCCTGAGTCCTGTAATGGTTACGGGCACACTCCAGAAACGATTTCGGTTCGCATCGTGGACTGAGCCGTGAGCTGCTTGGAGGTAAAACTCGCACCGAAGTAGTTGCCAATCCCCGACAGAAACAAGAACTGATGGGGATACGTCACGGTCACAGTCACGGTGAACATGCAGTTGCCGCCGATTGGCGTCGCCGTCGGGGCGCCCACACTCACGGTCGCCACCTCGCCGCCGGTGATCAACGAATCGGTGATGTATTGCTCGGCGCGGGCCCGGGCATCGGCCGCCGTGTAGTTTGGAAGCACCGCCACCCGCGCCCCTTCACGTGCGGCGTTCGTGATCACCTCGTACTGCTGGAACAGCAGGCCGAAATCGATGATGCCCAGCACGACCAGGAGCAACAATGGAAAGGCCAGCGCGAATTCGACGAATTCCGCACCCTTGTCGGAGCGCCAGCGAGCCAGGAGTCGTCTCAGCGCAGCCATAACGTCAACACCGTACCCAGAAATATCGGCACGGCGTAGGCGAGCTTTGGTGCCCGGCTCCCTTCCAGCGTAATTTCGTGCACGGGACGGAGACCGAACGCCCGCCAATGTGCCAATAAGGTCCACAGATTAGACACGGCCTGTCCTAAATAGCCACGCGCGACGGCCACCACAATCGCCATCACGCCACCGGCCACACCGGTGTATAGAGCGAGCCACAGCGTCAGCGCGGGGCCCAGCCAGGCTCCAAGCGCAGCCAGAAGTTTGATATCACCACCGCCCATCCCACCGAGCGCGAACGGCAGAAAGAACACGGCCACCCCGACGAGCCAGCCGCCGCCCGCATGGATCAGGCCGTCGACGCCGCTTGAGGCAACGTGGAAAATCAGGCCAGCTGCCGCGCTGGTGAACGTGAGGATGTTGGGAATGCGCCGCGAGCGCAGGTCTGTCGCGCATGCCGCCAAGCCGATCAGCAATGCCACGACGTAGCTGGGGTTCATGGCGGATCAAGCACCCGGTGAGCTAGGGACCCGGCGGGTTGGGCACCCAGTCCCTGTTGATGGCCACGCCCCAGTTCCAGAAGGCATTCTGGATCGATGTCTGGAGCACCGGAAAAATGGCAATCAGGGCGCTCGACACGATGAGCGTGAGAAGACCGTATTCAACCAGGTCCTGTCCACAATCATCGAACACGAAGCGCGCTGTCAGCCGCCCGATACTTCGTGCAACCGCCTTCACGGGTGCCTTGTCGCGTCTGGCCGCACAGCAGGGCACGGGGACGTCTGCTCGCGTCCCCGCCCCAGCCAGTCGCCCCCTACGGAAGGTTGCCGCTCAGGGTGTTGAAGTAGTTGGTCACCTTCGGGCCAATGGTGAGAATGGCCGCGATGGAACCAGCCGTGATGATGCCGACCAGCAGGCCGTACTCGATCAGGTCCTGCCCGGCCTCATCCCGCACGAACCGACGAACGATCTCCTTCAGCATGAAACTCCTCCTCACAACCTTGGTGACTTGACGGGGGGAGACTCTCTTGCGCCGGCCACCACTCCGACGCGGCTTGTATATCCCATCGGTTTAGCAAGCCCATTGCCAAGCAGGTAGGGGCCATGAAATAGGCCCTTCAAACGAGTTTCTTGCTCCGCTGCCTGTCAAGCTCTGATGGCGCGCGCGAAAAGTCTCCTGACTGTTGGATTTCCGCCCTGCTTTTCCGCCAGGACGCCATTCCGTGCAGCATTGGCACCTGTCACGACGGCCCAGCCACCACGCGCGGCGACCGACGACACTGGCATGGCTCGAGACACTCCTGTAATCAGCGCGGTGGACCACGTCTGGAGGTATCGGCACGACTCGCAACCGAGCTTAGAGGGCCAGAGCCGACTGCGAAGCGCATCAATGGGACCGATAATGTCTTCGTGCTTTGGCGCCTGGTGTCCTCCGCCGCCGGTTCTCTGTGGGTCGCCGTTCAGCTGCTCATTCTGTCGGGATCGGTGTTCGCGCTCGTCGCCGTCGTGCTCAAGGGTGATCAAGCGATCGCGGCTGCGCGGCATGCCGCCCGCGAACTGCGCCTCAACCTGAAGCTGTACTTCTTCGACGCGCTGTTCATCGCACCGGTCATTGCCCTGCTCGTCCAGCTCGTTCGGGAGGGCGTCGCTCGACTGAATCTGGCGCTGATCGACGAGTCCTGGTGGACGGGACCCGGGTGGGTCATATTCGCCGCCGTCGTGTTTGTCGGCGACTTCTGCTCGTACTGGCGCCACCGCCTCGAGCACACGCGCTGGCTGTGGCCGGCGCATGCGATCCATCACAGCGATACGCAGATGACGTGGCTGACCCTCGTGCGATTTCATCCGGTGAACCGGGTGACAACCGCTGCGGTCGACATCACCTGCCTCGCTCTGTTGGGGTTTCCCGCCTGGGCGCTCGTCGCCAACGAACTGGTCCGTCACTACTACGGGGAGTTCATCCACGCGGGCGTACCGTGGACCTATGGGCCCTTGAAGGGCCTCATCGTCTCGCCGGCCATGCACCGGTGGCACCACGCGCGCGACGTCGTCGGCTCGGGGAGCAACTTCGCGACCGTCTTCGCCGTCTTCGACAGGGCGTTCGGCACCTGGTACGTGCCGGGCCCCTGCAACTGTCTCTTATACACATCTGACGCTGCCGACGATCTTACGCGTGT
>CAZCEL010000075.1:9134-14006 GCA_964497175.1 uncultured Bifidobacteriaceae bacterium | reverse complement strand
CGTCGAGCATGTCGAGCCCGTCCACCAGTGCGACGAGCTCCCCGCGGGCCGTGGCCGCCGCCGCCATGGCCAGCAGCACGCTCATGCGGCCAGACGATCGGGACCCGACCAGCTCCGACAGCTGGCCCCGGGGAAACCCGCCGCCAAGACTTGCGTCCAAGGAAGAAATGCCTGTCGGCGCAATCGACTGTTCGTCCCCGTCAGTGGCTGGGAGCGCCGACGTCAGCGTGCGGTCGAGATGACGGGTCCGGAGGAGCGATTCGAGGTCGGCACGGGCGAGCGGCATGTTTCGCTTTATTTTCGCCATGCACTATATCCTCACACCTCGACTCCGATCAAGCGCGGAATTCCTGCGCGTGTCGTTTCTGGTTTGACAGAGCTAAAGCCCTGCACTACATTCGGTTAGACTGCTAGGACCCAGTTGGCTGAATCCCTCCCAGTACAGTCCGCCGTCGCGGACCAGCCGGTGCCTGACGTGGTCCCGGCCGCCTTCCTAGGCTCCAAAACCCTGCAGCGGATGCTCACCGCGTTCACCTATCGGGATTTCCGCGTGCAGTGGCTCGGCGCCTGCACGTCGAGCATCGGCACCTGGATGCAGCTCGTCGCGCAGAACTGGCTGGTTCTCTCGCTGACCAACTCGGCGTTCTTCCTGGGCCTCGACGCCTTTCTGCAGCAGCTGCCAATCATTCTCTTCACGCTCATTGGCGGCGTACTGGCCGATCGGCGCGATCGCCGCCGGACGCTGCTGGCCTCGCAGTACGTTCAGATGGCCACGTCCGGCACGCTTGCCGTGCTCATGTATTTCCAGGTCGTAGAAATCTGGCACATCCTGGTACTGTCGTCCTTGACCGGCCTGGCGCAGGCCTTTGGCGGGCCCGCTTATCAGGCGCTCATCCCGTCGCTCGTTGGAAAGCAGGATCTCCCGAACGCCGTCGCGCTCAATTCGATTCAGTTCAACGTCGCCCGCGTGCTCGGGCCGCTGCTGTTCGGGGCCATGCTGGCCGCCTTCACCGGAGGGGGCTACAGCGAGTCGCAGGCCATGAACGCCTGCTTCCTGCTGAACGCCGCGTCCTTCCTGGTCGTCATCTACACGCTGATGTCGCTGCACGTGAAGCACATTCCGCCAGCCGCGGTACGCAGCATGCGCGATGAGCTGCAGGGCGGCCTGTCGTACGTCCGGCACCACGGCAGTCTCGTGTCGCTCATCGTCTTGGCGGCGGCGACGACGTTCCTCGGCTTCGCGGTGCTGACGTTCCTCCCGCTCTTCGCGCAGCGCGTGTTTCACGAGGGTGCCAGCACCTACAGTCGCCTGATGGCGTTTTCGGGCGCCGGCTCGATCGTCGGCGCGCTGGTGGTCGCCTGGCTGGGCAGCTTCAAGCGGATGGGGCTGACGGCGTTGCTCGTGCAGGTCGTGTACGGCGTCTTCATCATTGCTTTCGCGGCATCCAACATTCTCTGGGTGAGCTACCTGCTGCTCTTCGTGACGGGCGCGGCGCTCATGATTGTCTTCTCCACGGTCACCTCGCTCGTCCAGCTGATTGCGCCAAACGAGATGCGCGGGCGCGTGATGAGCATCTACATGCTGGCCTTCCGCGGGGGCATGCCGCTTGGCAGCCTCGTGAGCGGATACGTCGCCAACTACATCGGCGCGCCGATGGTGATCGGCATCAACGGCGGACTGCTCGTGCTGGTGGCCGCGTACTTTCTTGTCGTCGAGCGCGGCGTCCGCGAGGTGTGAACCCTCCGCCGGTTCGGGTCGAATCCCTGCCTGCCTTCCAGATTCGCGTAGAATGACCGCGATGCCAGCGCTGGAGATCCTTGCCAGTTCGGGACTCGGTTCGCTGCTCGGCCTTCGGCACGCGTTCGAGCCCGATCATCTTGCCGCCGTATCCACGCTCGCAAGCCACGAACGAAGCGGGATCCGCGGCGCGTTCCTCGGCCTGTTCTGGGGTGCAGGGCACACGCTGGCGCTCGTGCTGGTCGGCGCGGTCCTGGTCGTCATGCAGACCGAGATGCCGCCAGGCGCCGCGACGCTGTTCGAGCTCCTCGTGGCGGTCATGCTGGTCGGTCTCGGCGTCCGGGCCATCCGGCAGGCGGCCCAGCAAGGTCCCTCCGGTCCGGACCGCGTGCATCGACACGGCCGGGTCGTGCACCGGCACGCCGGCATGCCGGCGCACGTGCACGTCGGCACGTGGACCTTCGCCCGACGGCCGCTGCTCGTCGGGATCGTTCACGGGCTGGCCGGCACCGGGGCACTGACCGCGCTGGTCCTGACGACGCTGCCGTCGACCGGTGCCCGGCTGATGTACATGGTGCAGTTTGGCGTTAGCTCGACTCTCGGGATGGCGGTGCTGTCGGGCTTTCTTGGCTGGCGGCTGGCGAAGCTCGGCGCCCACCACGCGGTCTGCCGCGTGCTATCGTTCGCGGTGGGATGCCTGTCGACGGTGCTCGGCGTGCTGTGGGGATATTCGGCGTACGCCCGTTTCTGACAGCGCCTGCGGTTCAACTCGCCTGAACGGCCCGCGTCCCCTGAAGACATGACGCGCATTCTCGTCGTCGAAGACGACCCCGACATCGCAGATCTCATCGGCCGGTATCTGGGGAAGGCTGGCTTCGCCGTGGAGCTGGTCTCCTCGGGCAGCGACGCGCTCAGGAAGCTGACCCAACGGCCCCCCGACCTGATGGTGCTCGATCTGATGCTGCCGCAGGTCGATGGGCTGGAAGTCTGTCGGGCGGCGCGTGCCGATCCGAGGACGGCCGGCACGCCGATCATCATGGTCACTGCCCGCGCCGAGGAGTCCGAGCGCATCGTCGGGCTCGAGTTGGGCGCCGACGATTACCTCGCGAAGCCGTTCAGTCCCAACGAGCTCGTCGCCCGGGTGCGGGCGCTCTTGAGGCGGGCCACGCGGCAGCCCGCGACCGGGCCCACGCAGACCTACGGGTCGCTGGTCATCGATGCCGATCGCCATATCGTGTCGGCCGACGGGCACCCGGTCAGCCTGACGGCCAAGGAGTTCCTGCTGCTCGAGTATCTCCTCAGGCATCGCGGGCGTGTGCTGTCGCGGGACGTGCTGCTGACCGACGTGTGGGGTTATCGGTACACAGGCGGCACGCGGACCGTGGACGTTCACGTACGCCGCCTCAGGGAGAAGCTTCCCGTGCTCGAGGAGGCGCTCGTGACGGTGAAGCAGTTCGGGTACAAGCTCGCCGAGCACCCGCCTTCCGGGCCGTGAGTTTCCGGCTCAAGCTGTTCATCGCCGCACTGTCCTCGGCGCTCGTCGCGCTCCTTCTCGCGGGCGGGCTGCTCATCACGTCGGCGCGGCGCCAGACCGATGCGCGCATCGAGGACACGCTGGTCGTCCAGGCCCGCGTGGCAGCCGAGATCATCGGGCGGATGGATGCCCGGCCGGCCGAGCGATTCACGCCCGCGGAGATCGACCGCGAGGCCGACCGGCTCGGCAGCCTCACGGGCGCCCGCGTCACGCTGGTCGCCAGCGACGGGGTCGTCGTCGGAGACTCCTCCGAGGAGCTCGGTGCGCTCGCGGCCATGGAGAACCATCTGGCCCGGCCCGAGATTCTCGACGCTCAGGCGAGGGGTCTGGGCCGGGCTCGCCGCTTCAGCGCCACGCTGAACATCGACATGCTGTACGTCGCCGCCAGAGTCGACCATCCCGCCATAGGCTTCGTCCGTCTCGCGCTCCCGCTGACCGAGGTCCGCAGCCAGTTGAGAGCCGCGCTCGCCGCGACGCTCGCTGCGCTGGGACTGGCGCTGGTCGGCGCCGCGGTCATCGCCTACGTCGTGTCGGGCCGGCTTGGCGATCGGGTCCGTTCGATCGCGGAGGTCGCGGGTCGCTATCGGCGGGGAGACCTGGCTCCTTCGGGTCTCGACTACGGCCGCGACGAGCTCGGCAGCGTCGCCAGGGCGCTCGACGATTCGGTCCAGGAACTGGCGCGGCGCCTGGCGGATCTCGCGAGCGATCGAGAACGGATGGCCGCCATTCTGGCCGGCATGATTGAAGGCGTGATCGTGGTCAGCGCACAGGGACGTCTGGACCTGGTCAACGACGCGGCGCGCGAAATGCTGAAGCTCGACGATCTGGCCCTCGGCAAACCATATGTCGAGACGATTCGCCACCCGGGCATCACGGACCTCGTCGGCAAGACGCTGTCGGGCCTGACGCCCGACGGATTCGAGCTGTCCCCGCCGCGCGATCCGTCGAGAACCCTGATCGCCAGGGCTACCCGGATGGGGATGGGTGCCGGCGTAGTGCTGGTTCTGCACGACATCACCGAGCTGCGTCGATCGGACCGGATTCGGCGCGACTTCGTCGCCAACGTGTCGCATGAGCTGCGCACACCGCTCACGGCCATTCGAGGCTACGTGGAGGCGGCGCAGGAGGACGGCATCGATCCTGACGAGCGCCGCCGGTTCCTGGCCGTGACGCTTCGTCATACGCTCCGCATGGAGCGGCTGGTCGCCGATCTCCTCCAGCTCGCTCGGCTCGATGCCGGCCAGGAGACGCTGAAGATGAGCGAGTGCGATCTTCGGGACCTGCTGCAGGGTGTGGTCGACGAGATGTCGGGCATGCTGGCCGAGCGGCGCCAGAGGGTCGCCATCGAGATCGCCGCCGGCGCGGCGGTCATTCGCGCCGACCCGGCGAGACTTCACGACACCATCCGCAACCTCATCGCCAACGCGAGCACGTACGCGCCAGAGGGCAGCGCCGTGGGCATCGATGTCGGGCGGACGGACGGGCGTGTCGTGATCCAGGTGCTCGACGAGGGACCGGGAATCCCCCCCGAAGATCTCACACGCGTCTTCGAGCGCTTCTATCGCGTCGACAAGTCGCGGGCACGCGATCCTGGCGGCAC
>CAZCEL010000075.1:0-9124 GCA_964497175.1 uncultured Bifidobacteriaceae bacterium | reverse complement strand
TTGTGAAGCACCTGGTCGAGCTGCATGGCGGGCGAGTGTGGGCGGAGAACCGGCCCGAAGGAGGGGCGCGATTCTCGGTGACCCTGCCTGGATAAGGCCAGACGGGCCGCTAACCCGCGCCGGTCACACGCAGCAACGTATAGGTCCCGGCACCCACTGCGAATGCCATCGGGATCGTCAGGATCCACGCCCACACAATCCGCCCGGCGACACCCCATCTGACGGCTGACAACCGCCTGGTCGCGCCGACGCCGACGATCGATCCGGTGATGGCGTGGGTCGTGCTGACCGGCACGCCCGTCTGCGTAGCAATCAGAATCGACAGCGCCGCGCCCGTCTCGGCGGCAAACCCGCCGACCGGCTGCAGCTTGGTGATCTTGGATCCCATCGTGTGGATGATGCGCCAGCCTCCGGCGAGCGTCCCCAGCCCGATCGCCGCGTGCGCCGCAAGGACCACCCAGAACGGAATGTCGAACGTCTGGATGTAGCCGGCCGTGAAGAGCACGCTCGCAATGATGCCCATCGTCTTCTGCGCATCGTTGGCGCCGTGGTTGAGGCTGAACGCCGCCGCGGAGACGAGCTGGAGCCGTCTGAACGACCGATCAACGCGGGAGGGCGGCATCCACCGGAACAACCAGAGGATGGCGGTCATCAGCGTGAAGCCGATCGCCAAGCCGATGAGCGGTGACAGGAAGATGAACAGGATCGTCTTCGTCCAGCCGGCGGGGATGATCGCGCCGAAGCCGGCTCTCGCCACTGCAGCCCCGGCGTATCCGCCGATCAGCGCATGGGAGGAGCTCGTCGGCAATCCGAAGTACCACGTGATCAGGTCCCAGACGATCGCGCCGGTCAGTCCGGCGAAGATGACCGAGAAATTGACGATGTTGATGTCGATCATGCCGGCGCCCACCGTCCTCGCCACGGCGGTGCCGAAGGTGAACGCGGCAACGAAATTGAAGAACGCGGCCCAGATGACCGCCTTGCCCGGCGAGAGCACGCGGGTCGAGACGACCGTGGCGATCGAGTTGGCCGCGTCGTGGAACCCGTTGATGTAGTCGAAGATCAGCGCGACCAGGATGAGGGCGGCGACGAGCGTCAACATCGGGATCTACCCGTGCTTGACCATCACGCCCTCGAGGACGTTGGCGACGTCCTCGCAGCGGTCCGTCGCAGCCTCGAGAAAGTCGAGCGTCTCCTTCCACTTGATGATCTCGATCGGGTCGCGCTCGTCCTCGAAGAGCCGGCTGACCGCCTGCTGATGCGTCCGGTCGGCCTCGTTCTCGAGCCGGTTGATCTCGACGGCGTGCGTGATGAGGCCCTTGTGCTGCTCGAGCGCGTCGAGGCCGAGGCGGATCTGCCGCGTCGAGGCCGTCACGATCTGCGCAAGCTCCCGGGCGCCGAACCGCACGTGTTCCAGGCGGTACAGTCTCACGAGCGCGGCGGACGCATCGATCGCGTCCATGACGTCATCGAGCGACCGCGCCAGCTCGTGAATGTCCTCGCGGTCGAGCGGGGTCACAAACGTCCGGTTGAGCCGCTGGATGATCTCGTGCGTGATGAAGTCGCACTTGTGCTCGACTTCCTTGATTTCGTCTGCCTTGTCCCACCGCGGCCGGTCGGGGGCCAGCATTTCCTCGAGAAGCGTCGCCCCGCGGCTCAGCTCGTCGGCCAGCGCCTGAAAGTCGTTGTAGAACTTCTCTTCTCGCGGGATCAGCCGGAATGCCACTCCGCCCCCGTTTCAGGCCCCGTCCGCGGGGCAAAACCGTGGGATTGTAGCAGATTCGTTTACACAGTCGTTACATCGCCCAGGGGACGAGCCCCGGGGCGATATACCATCTAATCGCCTTGAACGTCAGCCGCAGAAGCCGGCAGACCGTGATCGCAGGTGCCCGTGAACAACGAAGTCATCGCATTGATCCTTGGGGGTGGCCGGGGACGGGGGCTCTTCCCCCTGACCCGGCATCGCTCGAAGCCGGCGGTCCCCATCGGTGGCAAACACCGGCTGATCGACATCCCGATCAGCAATTGCCTGCACGCCGACATCCGCCGGATCTTCGTGCTCACGCAGTTCAACTCCGCGTCGCTCAACCGCCATATCTCACACACCTACCGGATGGATGTCTTCAGCCGGGGGTTCGTGGAAATTCTCGCGGCCGAGCAGACACCGGACAATCCGCACTGGTTCCAGGGCACGGCCGACGCGGTGCGTCAGGCGGCGCGCCATGTCGTACGGCACGATGCCCAGTACTATCTGGTCCTGGCGGGCGACCACTTGTACCGCATGGACTTCGGCCAGATGATCGACATGCACATCGATCGTCAGGCGGACATCACGATCGCCGCCCAGTCGGTGTCGGCGCAAGATGCCAGCGCGCTCGAGATTCTGCGCTTCGACCGGGGTGGCGAAATCGCGGCCTTCGAGTACAGGCCCGCTGCCGAGCGGCTTCGCGAGATCGGCCGCAGCATTCCCTCCGGATCCGTGCTGACCGGGCACAATCCCGACAAACCCTTCGTCGCTTCGATGGGTGTGTATGTGTTCTCGAAGGAGGTGCTGGTCGAGCTGTTGTCGGAGAGCAGCGCCCGGCATTTCGCGCGCGAGATTCTCCCGTCGGCTCTGGGCCGCTATCAGATGAGCCCGTACCTGTTTCGCGGCTACTGGGCCGACGTCGGCTCGATCGCGTCGTTCTACGATGTGAACGTCAGGCTCACCCGGCCTGGAGCGCCCTTCCGGTTCTACGATGCTCACCGGCCGATCTACACGCATCCACGTTTCCTGCCCGGTTCCAGGCTCAACGAGTGTTCCGTTCGTCACGCGGTCGTCGCCGAAGGCTGTTATCTCGACCGCTGTCGGATCGAGGAGTCCGTTGTCAGCATCAGGACCATCGTCCGCGGCGGCGCCTCGGTGAGGCGCTCGGTCCTGCTCGGCGCCGATTTCTACGAGCCCGACGACGAGGCGCCCCGAGGCGGTACGCCGCGGCTTGGAATCGGCGAGGATGTCGAGCTCGACCGCGTGATCGTCGACAAGAACGCGCGCATCGGCAACGGCGCGCGGCTGACCAACGAGGGCGGCCTGCGGGAGGCCGACGGCGAGGGCTACTACATCCGCGACGGAATCATCATCGTGCCCAAGGACGGCGTCATCCGCCCTGGCACCCTCGTCTGAGGCGCCGCATCTGCCGACGGACCGGTATCGGTGCCGGGCACCGGCCGAAAGTTAACGCGCCTGAAACACGCGCGTCACGGCCTCATCACATCCCCTCTCTACGCTGACTCCTGAATTCGGACTGTCCGGATGGCCCGGACGCGGCGGAGGGGGACTATGACGATTCGCGGAATTCTGGCAGCAGCGCTCCTGTTGATGGGGATCCCGACGGCTGTCGCGGCGCAGAGCAGCGCCACCGGCACGCTGACCGGCGTCGTGACTGACTCGAGCGGCGCCGTGCTGCCAGGCGTCACCGTCGTGGCAAAGCAAGCGAGCACCGGTTTGACGCAGCAGACCGTCAGCGGGGCCAACGGGGACTGGCGTGTACCGACCCTGCCGGTCGGCCTGTACGAGGTCTCCTTCGAGCTCGATGGCTTTAGGAAGTTCACACGCACCGGGGTGACCGTCGAGGCGGCCGTGACCCGTGCC
Organism: uncultured Bifidobacteriaceae bacterium; assembly: GCA_964497175.1. GTDB lineage: Bacteria > Acidobacteriota > Vicinamibacteria > Vicinamibacterales > CAVVIG01 > CAZCEL01. Next base: position 5,493 of record CAZCEL010000075.1, on the reverse strand, counting down.
CTCGACACGACCCTGCAGATCGGCACCGTCAGCGAGGCGATCACCGTGACGGCAGACGCCACGCTGCTCACGTTGACGACGGCCGCCACATCCAGGAGCCTGACGTCCGCCGAGCTCCAGGCGGTCCCGACATCGACAGGAAGCTTCACGCACCTGCTGTCAGCCGAGGCGGGGGTCAGCGCCGACCTCCCGCCGGTTCTGGTCAACGGCACCGGCAACATTTCGCCCTCGGTGAACGGCACACGGACGACGAGCACCAGCCTGTTCTTCAACGGCATCGATGCCACGAACCTGACGACGAACGAGGGCGCCATGAGCGACAACATTGCGCCCGGGTCCGACATGCTCGAGGAGGTCAAGCTCCAGACGTCGATGTATGACGCGTCGACGGGGCGGTCCGGCGGCGGCAACTTTCAGCTCGTCACGCGTAGTGGCAGCAACACGCCGCGCGGCTTGCTGCATTTCAATTTTCAGCACGAAAAGCTCAACGAGAACGACTTCTTCTACGAGAAGGACGGCATCGACAAGCCGCGGGCGCGGCGCAATGAAGGCGGGCTGACCTTTGGTGGTCCCCTTCGCCGGAATCGGGTCTTCTTCTTCGGCGGGTACCAGCGGACGAAGGCGGAAACCGGCTTCGTGCCAACGGCCAGCAGCATCACCGTACTGCCTGAGGCGCTTCAGCTCGTTCAGGGTCCCCGGACGAAGGAGAACCTTCTCGAGGCCTTCGCGGCTCTCAACCCGTCGATTCGGCAGTCGATTCCGAAGGCCCAGTGCAGCGGCCCGGCCGACACCGCCTGCATCTCGGACGTGGCGCTGAATCTGCTGAATCTGAGGAATCCGGTCACTGGCGACTATATGATCCCGGCGCCGAGAGCGGGCGGGCAGGTGGTAGGCCGCGACATCGCCGCTGGACCGTCGGTCGGGGGCAACCCCTTCGTGCGCCAGCGCAACGTCGTGCCGGCCCACTTCGAGCAGGATCAATTTGCCGCGAAGCTCGACGCTCAGCTCAGCGCCAGCAACCGCCTCAGTGGGACGGTGTTCTCGGCGAGGTTTCCAGGCCTCGACCCCTTCCCGGACCCCTTCAGCCTTGCTTCTCCCTTCACGCTGCGCCGGGCGGACCGCAACGCGACGGTCGCCCTCAGCGACACGCACATCTGGGGTGCAAACAAAGTGAACGAGATTCGCGCCGGCATGTTCGCCCTCAACAACTCGCGACGCCTGGACGATCCGTTTCTGGGGTTGACCAACGAGGCGATTGGCGTTCCCAACCCCGCGAACTTCTACGACCTGAGCAGCGCCACGACCAGGCTGGGCCACTACGTGGGCGCGCCGGGCACCGTGATGGAGCGGTTCTCGTTCGGCGGCCCGAACGACAGCTTCAATCAGCGGAAACAGCGGACCTGGACGATCGGCGACACGTTCAACTGGACGCGGGCCTCGCATGCCCTCCGGCTGGGCGGCGAGTTCCGCAGAAACGAATTCGACACGAACCCTCCTGAAGAGCAGGCGACGGAATTCGAGAAGTACGAGAGCTTCACCACGCTGCTGCGCGGGCTGGCCCGCGAGGGCGACACGCAGTTCGGCATCACCGACAAGCGGTTCCGATTCAACGACTTCAACATGTTCTTCTCGGACGAGTGGAGGATCTCACCATCGCTGACGGCCACGCTGGGCCTCCGGTACGAGTTCTTCGGCTGGCCGACCGAGCTCGACGGTCGCATCGGCAACGTGGACTTCGCGGCCCTGACAAATACGGAGAACCCCGTCAACGCCTTCATCGTACCGAGTAACGTCCGGCCCACGGGGTTTGCCGCCATCGACACGGCCATCGCCGCGTCGACGAAAGCCCGCAACCAGCACACGCTCAACGGTCAGGATTGGAACAACGTGGCACCACGCGTCGGATTGGCGTGGACGCCCGCCGAGGGGTGGGTGCTCCGCGGCGGCTATGGGACCTTCTACGATCGGCCGTCTGCTGCGTTCATCAACACCGTGTTCAGCAACTACCCGTTCCTGCGCGAAGTCGAGGTCGCCTTCCCGAGCCGAGCCGTGCCCATCGCCACTGCCTTCTCACAGCAGGATCCCGCGTATCCCTTCAATCAGTACCTTCCGAACCGCATCGTGCGAACCTCTGGCGCGAACGGCACGTACGAGATTCGCGACGGCACGCTGGTCACGCGGGGCGCCAACGGCACGTCGAACCCGATCGATCCGGCGACCGGCCAGCCGACGATCGGCAACATCGCGGAAACGTTCGAGTTCAGGGCGATCGACCGCAACCTTCGGACCCCGTACGTCCAGCAGTACAATTTCGGCGTTCAGCGCGAGCTCGGCGCCAACCTGATGATCGAGGCTCGCTATGTGGGCAGCCGCGGACACGAACTCCTCGAGGCCAATGCCTTCAATCAGGGCTACGACCTGAACTCAGCGACCACGCCGGATCACATCTTCGAGCGGTTCAATCAGGCCTACCTCGCCGCCGGAAGCCCGCTTGGTCCGCTCAACGCCGGGTCGACGGCGCGCGAGCGCGGCGTCGGCAGGGCCTTCGGCTTTGCCAATGCCGGTCGTGGCGGCGCAATCGACTACAACCTGGCCAATGCGAACGGCGCGCTCATCGGTTTCGAAGCTCGCACGCCGATTCTCGGCTTCAACGTTCCGGAGGCTGTGCTGCTCGCCAACACCGGGCGGTCGGTCTACAACTCACTCCAGATCAACCTGTTGAAGCGTATGTCCAGCGGCATCCAGTACCACCTTTCTTACACGTTCTCCCGGTCGAAGGACACGAGCTCGGTCGACCCTGGGAGCACGGCAGGGGGCGGGAAGCCCGATGTGCCGAACGCGGGCTTTGTCGTCCAGGGCAATCAGCGGGATCTGGATTCGAATTACGCTCTATCGGACTTCGATCGGCCGCATCGGTTCAGCGGCAGCTTCGTGTGGGATCTCCCGGGACAGGGTGCGGCGCTTGGCGGCTTCCGGCTCTCGGGCTTTGTGCAGATGCAATCCGGACTGCCCTACTCGATCTACGCGGCGGAGCCGGAGCTGGGCAACCAGAGCCAGTTCGGCGACCTGCGGCTCGGCTCGGGCGGTCTGTACCGTCTCGGGTTCGGGCGGCCGAGTCTGTGCGGCACGCTCGACGAGCTCCGTCAGCCTGGAGCAGACCCCACGGAGGCGGCGTTCAACCAGAGCGTCCTGTGCTCGCCGATGACCGCTGCCGGGGGATATCCCGGCAACGAGGGATTCGGCAACCTGGGCCGCAACGTGCTGCGCGGCTTCTGGCAGCGCCGCGTCGACCTCAGCCTGGCCAAGTCGTTCTCCCTTGGCGGCACCCGAAACATCGAGCTCCGCTGGGATATCTTCAACGTCCTCAACACCGTCAACTACGCGCTGCCGAACAACGTCATCGGCGACGCGGCGACCGACTTCGGCATGATCACCGACTCGGTGGGCGGGCCGCGCGTGATGCAGATCGGCGCGCGCGTCCGGTTCTGACCGCGTCGCCTCCGGCCCACTCGCTGAGTAACGCACATTTAACGGGTTCGAGACGGCCGCGAAACACCGGCTTGTTACCGTTCGGGACATATGGACAGGGCCCGCGTCCTGATTGTCGAGGACGAGCTGGATCTTGCCCGACTGATGAAGCACGCACTCGAGCGGAGCGGCACGGCTGTGGCCGAGATTGTCGGCTCGGGCGATGCGGCGCTCAAGGCCGTGGCTGCGCAGCGCCCCGATCTGGTCATCCTGGATCTCAGCCTGCCCGTGGTGGACGGACTGGACGTCTGTCGAAGCCTGCGCGCGCAACCGGAGGTCGAGCCGGTGCCCATCATCGTCGTCAGCGCCCGGACCGGAGAGGACAACCGGATCCTCGGCCTGGAGACGGGCGCCGACGACTACGTGACCAAGCCCTTCAGCCTGCGCGAACTCACGGCGCGCGTGCGCGCCGTCCTCCGGCGCAGCGCCCATCCCCGTCAGCAGCGCGGGCTCTTGTCCTATCGGGGAGCGCACCTGCGCGCGGACTTCGAGGCCATCGCCGTCAGCGTCGACGGCCAGGATGTCCGGCTTACGCGCCGCGAGTTCGAGCTGCTGCGCTATCTCGTGCAGAACAAGAATCGCGTGATCTCACGCGACAAGCTGCTCGAGCGCGTGTGGGGATGGGACCGCCTGGTCGACACCCGGGCAGTCGATGTACACGTCGGACGGCTGCGCAGCAAACTGGGCGCTGGAGGCCGGCAGATTGAGACTGTGATCGGGCTCGGCTATCGCTTCGTCGACTGAATCTAGCCGCGGGCCAGACGTTCGAGTCTCCGCGTGGCCACGCGCGCCAGCATCGAACAGAGCAGCACGATCGACACGAGCACGAGGGCGCCGGCCCAGGCCTGGCGGTGCCAGTCCTCGTACGGCGCAATCGCGTAGGTGAACACCTGGACGGTCAGCGACGAAATGGGCTCGGTCGGATCGATCGAGAAGAACCGGTTGTTGAAGGAGGTAAAGAGCAGCGGTGCAGTCTCTCCCGCAATACGGGCCAGCGCGAGCACGATGCCCGTGACGATGCCAGGCGCAGCGGCTGGAAGCACGACTGTGAACACCGCGCGCGCGCGGGTCGCGCCCAGCGCCAGCGCCCCTTCACGCATCGTCGTCGGTACGAGCAGGAGCAGTTCCTCGGTCGTGCGGGCGATGATCGGGATCATCATGATGCCGAGCGCGAGGCCGCCCGCCAGGGCGCTGAACTGCTGGAACGGGAGCACGGCCACGCCATACGCGAACACGCCGATGACGATCGAGGGCACTCCGTTGAGCGTGTCCGCTGCAAAGCGGATGAGCGAGGCCAGACGGCTGCCCGCGTACTCGCTCGTGTAGACGCCGCTCAGCACGCCGATGGGAATCGCCATGAGCGATCCCAGGCCCGTCAGCATCAGCGTTCCAATAATGGCATTGGCCATGCCGCCACCGTCCTCGCCGACCGGTTTCGGCAGGCCAAGAAAGAAGCCCACGTTCAACGCTTGAATGCCCTGGCTGAGGACGAAGAGCAGCACGAGAGCCAGCGGGACGAGCGCCAGCAGCACCGCACCCCCGCAGAACGCCACGAACAGGGACGACAGGATCCGTCGCCGTGTCCGGCCTTTCATGCGGCTGCCTCCCCTGCTGCCGATGCACGGGGGGCGCGGCGGCTGCGGCCCATGCTCCAGATGAGAAGCCGCGAGAGCGAGTTCACGACGAGCGTGATGATGAACAGCACGAGCCCGATCTCGGTCAGGGCGTGCAGGTACAGGTCGTCGGCCGCCTCGGTGAATTCGTTCGCGATCACCGCCGCCATGGTGTACTGCGGCGCAAAGAGCGACAGCGACGCCTGCGGGTTGTTCCCAATCACCATCGTCACCGCCATCGTTTCGCCCAGGGCCCGGCCGAAGCCGAGCATCACGGCGCCGACAATGCCGCTGCGTGCGTAGAAGAGCGCCGACCGGATGGCCTCGAACCGCGTGGCCCCCAGCGCGTAGG
>CAZCEL010000074.1:654-14141 GCA_964497175.1 uncultured Bifidobacteriaceae bacterium | reverse complement strand
CGCCCCGCGGTCCATCAGGTTCTTGCCACCCTCGGGTACGGCGATGCGATCGGTCACGAGGTGATGGGGATTCAGCGGGTGCTCCGGGGAGCGGGCTACCAGTCGGATATCTTCGTCGAGACGGCCGATCGCCGGCTCGAGCCCCTGACGCGAGACTATCGCGAGCTCATCGACGCAAGCCGTCCGGAGAACCTGCTGCTGCATCATTTCTCGATCGGGTCGAAGGCCTCGCGGATCGCTTACGCCCTGCCGGACAGGATGGCGCTCATCTACCACAACATCACGCCTCCGGAGTACTTCGCAGGCGTCCATCGCACGCTGGCGCGACAGTGCTTTCGCGGCCGTCGGGAGCTCCACGCCTACATCGACCGCTGCGATCTCGCGCTCGGGGATTCCGAGTTCAACCGGCGGGATCTGGATCGGCTCGGCTTTCCCCGCACGGCCGTTCTGCCGGTCGTCCCCGACTTTTCACATCTGGAGGTCGCGCCGGACCCCTTCGTGGCGCGTCAGTTCGATGACGCGTGGGTGAATATCCTCTTTGTCGGGCGTGTGATTGCGAACAAGAAGATCGAGGACTTGATCCGAATCTTCCACACGTACCACACCAACTTCAATGCCAGAAGCCGTCTTCTCATCGTCGGGGTCTTCAGCCTGTTCGAGCACTATTTCGCTGCACTCACGCATTTGGTCGAGCAACTGGGGCTTGATCACGTGCATTTCGTGGGGCAGGTGTCCGACGCCGAGCTGGTCGCGTATTACGAGGTGGCGGACCTGTTCCTGTGCGCGAGCGAGCACGAAGGGTTCTGCGTGCCGCTGGTCGAGGCCTTCTACGCCTCTGTGCCGGTCCTCGCCTACGCCGCCACGGCGGTTCCGGCGACGATGGATGGCGCGGGCGTGCTCTTCGATACGAAGGACCCGCACCACGTGGCGGCGCTGGTGGACGCCATTCTCTCCGACACCAGAGTGCAGGAGGCGGTCATAGCCGGCCAGTTCGGCGCGCTCGAACGGCTCCTCGCGAGACGGTTCGACGCCACGCTGCTCGGCTACGTCGAGCGGCTGCTGGCTTCCCGGCGGGAAGGCTCGCCGAGCGTGACGGGTGACTTCTGGCACCAGGTCGACGCGGCCGAGGCGCTCGAGGAGCTGCGGCAGCACCGGCCCTCGGCATTCAAGGCGCTCGGGCACGCCCCGTGATCGTCAATCAGTGGGTGCCGGCCGCGCACAGGGGCGACGCCATCGGAGACAGCGCGAGGCGCGTTCGCGATCTGCTTCGGACCCTCGGGCACGAGGCCGAGGTCTACGCGATCACGATAGACGAGATCCTGCAGGCCGATGTGCGTCCGTTCTCCGACCCGTCGTCACACCGCGGCGACGTGACGATCCTGCACTTTGCGCTGCCCTCACCCATGACCGACGCCTTCGCCAGGCTGTCGCACATGCGCGTGCTCCAGTATCACAACGTCACGCCGGCGCGGTACTTCGCGCCGTACGACGCCGGATTGTTCCGGCTGGCGTCGCTCGCGCGCCGTGAGCTCGCGAGCCTGGTTGGCCGGGTGGATCTCGCCCTCGGCGTCTCGGAGTTCAACCGGCAGGAGCTCGAGGCGTTGGGGTTCGAGCCCACCGGAGTCTTCCCGCTGGCGGTCGACTTCTCGCGGGTCACGAAACCCGGCGGCCGGCCGGCGCTCAGAAAGGCGCTCGACGACGATTTCGTCAACTTCCTGTTCGTCGGGCGGATCGCTCCCAACAAGAAGATCGAGGATCATCTGCGTCTCGCCGAACACTACAAGCGCTATCTCGACGTCTACTACCGATTCATCTTCGTCGGGCGCTCGGACGTCGTGCCCCGCTACTACTCGACTGTCCGCGCGCTCATGTCGGAGTACCGGCTGCTCGACGAGCGGTTCATCTTCACCGGCCCGGTGCCCGACGAGGATCTGGCGGTCTACTATCAGACGGCCGCCGTGTATGTGTCCCTCAGCGAGCACGAGGGCTTCTGCGCACCGCTCATCGAGGCGATGGCGGCCGACGTGCCAGTGCTCGCGTACGCCGCGGCGGCGGTGCCGGAAACGCTCGCGGGGGCCGGCGTGCAGTTCTGGCCCAAGGACCTCGAGTTCGCAGCCGAGCTGGCTGCCGCGCTCGCCTACGACGACACGCTGCGGGCCGGCGTGATTGCCGGTCAACGACAACGCCTGACCCATTTCACCCAGGGACGGTTGGCTCAGGACCTCGCATTGCTCATTGGGGCCCTCGGCGGCCACGGACGGCTGGCATGAAACTGGCCCTCGTCGTGCAGCGGTACGGCTCAGAGGTCCTTGGCGGCGCCGAACATCTGTGCCGGCTGCTGGCCGAGCGCCTCGCACCCCAGCACGAGGTCGACGTCCTGACCACCTGCGCGCGAGACTACGTCACCTGGAGGAACGAGTACCCGGAGGGCGCCGACCGCATTCGCGGCGTGACCGTCAGACGATTCGCCACCACCCGGACCCGCGACATCGAGGCCTTCAACCGCCACTCCGAATGGGTCTTCAACAACCCGCACACCGCGGCCGATGAGCAGGAGTGGCTGCGGCAGCAAGGCCCCTGGAGTCCTGGTCTTCTCGAGTATCTGCGGCGCCATCACCAGCATTATGATGTGCTGATCTTCTTTACCTGCCTGTACGCGCCGACGGTTCTCGGGCTGGAGATCACCCCGGGCCGCAGCCTGCTCATTCCCACAGCCCACGACGAACCGGCGCTCGACCTCGAGATTTACAAGAACGTCTTCAGCCGGCCGGCCGCGCTGTGTTATCTGACCGAGAGCGAGCGCGAAGTGGTCCGGCGGCGGTTTCCAGACAGGGCGTTGCTGGAGGAGGTCATCGGGGTTGGCGTCGACGTTTCGCAGGTTCAGCAGCCGGCGCCGGCCGGGGATTCCGCGCGCGAGGACGGAGACGATGCTGAGTCACCCCACGCCGAGGACGAAAACTCCTCGGGGGCGTATCCGCTGCACTGGGCCGCTCGCGGTGCGGCGTTCCGCCGACGCCATCGACTCTACGGTCCAATCGTGCTGTACGGCGGCCGCATCGATCCTGGCAAGGGCTGCGAAGAGCTCATCGAGCATTTCAGCGCATATGCCAGCGGCGGCGGCGAGGCGACGCTGGTCCTGATGGGCGTCAAGCTGATGTCGCTGCCCGAGGAGCCATTCATTCGCTTCGCCGGGCTGCTGTCGGACAGCGAGCGGATGCAGGCTTTGGAGTCGGCGACGGTGGTCGTCTGCCCGTCCCCGTACGAAAGCCTGTCGTTGCTGGCGCTCGAGGCGCTGTCGGTCGGTACGCCGATTCTGGTCAACGCGCGGAGCGACGTCCTGGTCGAACACTGCACACGCAGCAACGGCGGCCTGTACTACGCCGGTCGCGATGAGTTTGTCGAATGCCTGAACCTGCTCGTCGCCAATCAGCATCTGGCCGGCGCGCTGGGCCGCAACGGTCGCGAGTACGTGCGCTTGAACTACCGCTGGGATGTGGTGCTGGGCAAGTACGAGCGGCTCCTCTCACGGGTGCGGGGGGCGCGATGAGCCACTCGCCGTGGGGTTCAACGCCTCGCCGGGTGGCGACTGGGGCTCTGGCGCGGGCGCGATCGGCTGATGCCCGTCGCCCGGTGCGGCCTCGTGGTCCCCCTCCCGGACATCGGCGTGCCGCTTTCGTCGAAGCCTGATGTCGTACCGCTTGATCATTTCGTTCAGGGTCGTCGGCTTGATGTGCAGGAGCTCGGCGGCGCGCTTCTGGACGCCACCCGCCGCATCCAGCGTCGACTCGATGAGGCGCTTCTCGAAGTCTGTAATGACGTCCTTGAGCGAGATGCCTTCCGGCGGGACGACAAACTGCGGGATCCTGAACCTGGGCGACGAGCGCAGGTGTTCGGGCATGAGCTCGACGCCGATGACGGGGCCGGACGTCAGCACGACCGCCCGTTCGATGACGTTCTCTATCTCGCGGACGTTGCCCGGCCAGTCGTACTCGGTCAGCAGGTCCATGGCCTCCGGCGTCATCTCGAGGCCGCTCTTCCGGTTCTCGTCGCCGTACTTCGAAAGGAAGTGGCGCACCAGGAGCGGAATGTCGTCCTTGCGCTCCCTGAGGGGCGGCAGCTGAATCGAGATGACGTGCAGGCGATAGAAGAGGTCCTCGCGAAAGCGCCCCTCCTCGGTCATGCGGCGAAGATCCATGTTGGTAGCCGCGATGATGCGGACGTCGACCTTGATTGTCTCCATGCCGCCCAGCCGCATGAAGTCCCGTTCCTGGATGACGCGCAGCAGCTTGCCCTGGGTCTCGAGTGGAACGCTCCCGATTTCGTCGAAGAAGATGCTCCCGCGGTCGGCCAGGTCGAAGAGCCCCTTCTTGGGGTAGACCGCGCCGGTAAAGGCGCCCTTGACGTGCCCGAAGAGCGTCGACTCCAGCAGGTCGGGCGGCAGGTTGCCCGAGTTGACCGTCACGAACGACTTGTCGGATCGCGACGAGTTGGCGTGGATGGCCCGGGCCACGAGTTCCTTGCCGGTGCCGCTCTCGCCCTGAATCAGGATGGTGGTCCGGCTCGGCGCCGCCTGGATGATCAGATCGAAGACCTGCCGCATGCGCGGGCTGCGGCCGATGATGTTGGCGAACTTGTGGTACCGCTCCTGGATGTTCTGGCGGAGATTGCGGTTCTCGTGGACCAGCCGGCGTCGCTCCAGGGCGTTGCGGACAACCACGAGCACTTCCTCGTTCTTGAACGGCTTGGTGATGTAGTCGAACGCTCCGGCCTTCATCGCCGAAATCGCGCTCTCGACCGACGCGAACGCCGTGATAATGATGACCGCCAGATCTTCGTCGATCCGCTTGAGCTCATCGAGGGTGGCAATCCCGTCGAGCCCGGGCATCATGATGTCCACGATCGCCGCGTCGAAGGGCAGCGCCCGCACCAGCTCCAACCCCTCGGCGCCCGAGCTGGCCAGGCGCACCTGGTAGCCCTCGCGCGTCAGCAGGGTCTCGAGGATCTCACGCATCACCTCTTCGTCGTCGACTACGAGGACGGTGCCGTGTCGTGTGTGCGGCATGGGTCGTCAGTTCGAAGCGGTGCGTGCCAGTGCGGCATGCGGCAGCGTCACGGTAAAGTGCGTCCCCTGGCCGATTGCGCTGTCGCAGCGAATCGATCCGTCGTGCTCCCGCACGATGCCGTAGGTAATCGACAGGCCGAGACCGGTGCCGCGGTTCACCGACTTCGTCGTGAAGAAGGGGTCGTAGATCCGGGCCAGGTGCTCCGGCGCAATGCCGGACCCGGTGTCCGCGATCTCCGCGACGGCCGAGGACCCCTCCAGTCGCGTCGTCACGGTCAGCCAGCCTCCGCGCGGCATCGCGTCCCGTGCGTTGAGGAACAAGTTCAGAAACACCTGCTGAAGCTGATGCTCGATCCCGTGCACGGCCACCGGACCCGCGGCCATCTCGCGGCGAACCTTGATCCGGCCAACCTCGAACTGGTGCTCGAGCAGCGAAAAGACGTCCATGATGACCGCGTTCAGATCGACGGCGGCCCGCTCTCCGCCGGGCGTCCCGGGCCGGGAGAGCGTCAGCAGGCCGTTGACAATCTTGGCGGCCCGGAACGTCTGCCGCTCGATCTTCTCGAGCAGCCTGGTCTTCGGATCGGCCGGATCGGCATTCTCGAGCAGCATCTGCGTGAAGCTCGAAATGCCCGTCAGCGGCGTGTTCACCTCGTGCGCGACGCCGGCCGCCAGCAGTCCGAGCGAGGCCATCTTCTCGGAAATCTGCAGCTGCTCTTCCAGGCGGACCCGGTCGGTGACGTTCTCCAGCAGCAGAATGGTGCCGGCCGCGAGGTCCGGGCTCGCCGGACTCTGGAGCGGGACCGCGGTGACGTTCACGAGCAGGCGGGGCGCGCCGGCCTGGGTCGAGGGGGCATCCCGCCGGTGCGGTCCTACGAGCGGTACCCTGAATAGCGTGGCGCCGCTTGGATGTTCGGACCGCGCGGCGCGAAGGGCCTGGACAAACCGAGGATCGAACACGTCCATCAGCTGCCGGCCGATGGCCTCCCCGCGGCGCACACCGTAAAAGCTCTCGAGCGCGCGGTTCCACCGCACGACCCGCTCGTCTTCCGCGAACACCACCAGGCCGTCGTCGAGCGACTCGAGGATGTTTTCGTTGAATTCGCGCATCCGGTCGAGCTCCTCGGCCTTCAGATGCAGCTGGCGGTACAGCCGGCCGTTCTCGATCGCGGTGGCCACCTGGCCGGCCACGGCGGTCAGCAGCGCGAGATCCTCGCTGTTGAGGGGTTCACCCGTCTCCTTCCGGCCCAGGGCGAGCACTGCGATGGCCGAGCCCTCAAAGACGCACGGCACGAAGTAATACACGCCTTGATCTCGCCAGAATTCGACTTCCTCGGCCGAGAATCGGGCGGCCGTGATTGGATCATCGAGCGCGACGGTGTGGCCGGCGTCGAGTCTCGCAAGCAGCGACGAGGATCGCGGCAGGCGGGGAAAGGTCTGCGAGAAGCCGAAGTCGCCGATCGTCCCGAAATCGCCTCGCCGCTCGTCGGCCAGCATCAGCGCCATCCGGTCGACCACCAGCGTTTCGACGACGCGCGTGACGAGACGCTGGCTGAGCCTGATGACGTCGAGGTCGCTGTTGAGGTCACGAGCGAATCCGACCAGCGCCCGTCGATAGTCGTACCGGTCGCGGTAGAACATCCGGTCGATGGCGTTCTGCAGCGCCTCCCTGACGGGCTGGGCGAGCAGCACGATCACACAGGTCGCCAGGAGGGCTACTACCCAGTTGCGGGGATCGGCCTGACCGTCGAACGCCACGCCCACCGCCCTGCGCAGTGCAACGTACAGCGCAACGCTCGCCCCGAGAAATGCCACGTACCCCAATCCACGCCGGACGATGACCTCCACATCGCGCAGACGGTACCGGACGATGGCCGAGGCAAATGCCAGCGGCACGAGCCCCAGCGGCACGGCCGTCAACTGCAAGGCCAGCGGCGGCCGGCTCCCCAGCGTCCACGGGACGGCGTAGCCGAGCGCGAAAGGACCGGCACCGATCAGAATCCCCCACGTAATCCACTGCAACTGGCGGCGCCCCGTCAGCGACGTGATGGTGCCGAACGCGCGGATGAGGACGGCTGCGGCAGCCCCGGCGCAGACGAAGATGTAGACCTGCTCGGACCTGTCGAGAATGTCGAGCGCGCGGGAAAACAATGCGCCGTCTGTTGAGCTCTTCAGCACTGCCACAACGCGCAGGACGCCAAGCACGGCCGCGGGCAGGTAGATCGCCGGGAGCATCACTCCAGGCCGCGCCGGTCGAGACGGACGCTCGGGGAACATCAGCGTGAAGTGCAGCAGAAGCGGGGGCAGGAGTGCCAGGGAGACCGCATCACCCCAGTAGAACACCCAGTCGAGGCGGTCGAGCGGGCCGTTGAACGAGAACGTGAACGTGCCGAAGAACGCGATGCACAGCCAGAAGAAGTGCAGCGTCGCCTGATCGTGCGGTCTGAGCAGCCGGACCGCGGCGCCTACCATCAGCGTAAAGAGGCCCACCGCGGCCAGGACGAAGTACATCGACTGGGGACGATCCGCCGGTGCCAGCGTGATGTCGAGTGCGCGCTGCGTCCCGAGCCGGACCAGTGAATAGGTCAATCGTCCGCCATCCTGGCTGTCGTGCTGGTGCGCCACCTCGACCGCGTCGGCGGGTGTGTGGACCGCTGCGCCGTTGACGGCTATCAGAATGTCGCCGCGTTCGACCCCAGCCCGCGACGCCGCCGACCCAGGCGCGATCTCGACCGCCGTCACCCCTTCAGGTCGGGCGGCCCAGAGCACCCCGTCCTCGGCTTCGCGCCAGCCCGTGCGCGCCGCAATGTTCGCAATCCCCAACGCGGTGAGCGCGATGACGATGATCGTCGCCAGCGCGGAGCGACTCCGCGATTGCCAGCGGCCTTCTCGCGGCCCCTGCAGCCGGGAGGGAGAGCCGACCGGTAAGGTCGACAGGACGTCAGGCATCCGTGTGGGCGAAGGGGGACTCGAGGTTTCCCATGCGCACGCTCTCAACTACAAGTAAAGGCCCACTTAACTGTCTGAATCAAGACCAGATGCTGCTGGAATCCCCAGGCAGCCACGATCAAACCAATATTTTGGATCGAAGGCGGCTGGATGTCAGAGGATCGGTGTCCGGCGGGTTCAAAAATGCAATGTCACGCCGCCGACCAGGCGCTTGGGTGGACGGATGGCCAGTAGTTCGTCGTAGACCGACTGATCCGGGTCGAGGTCGCGGAAAAAATTGCGTACGGCAAGAAGCATTTCCCACCGTGCACTTGTGAAGTTCATGAATGGCAGGGACTGCCGGACCTGCACGTCGAAGCGCCCGTCAAGGGCTGGAAGCGCGGCGGACTCGCCGGGCGTGGCCGGGCGTGCGAAGCCATTGCTGACACGGTACAGAACGAGGACCCTGGTCGAGGTTTCCGGAACGTTGGTCTCGATGGAGGTGGCCAGGTCGTGGAGGCGTTCGGGCGTCGGCCGCATGGCGGAAGGCGCCATCAGGAGCAGGTAGTGAAGGTCAGCGGCAGGCGTCAGCCGAGCTCTGGCGAACGAGTACGCGACCGACCCATGGACACGACTGGCAAGTACCGTGCGGAACTCCGCGGCGCATCCGTCTGCGCTGGCGCGACCGGCGTTTCCGACGAAATAATGGCCCAGTTTTGCGGCCGGCTGACCGGGCAGGTCGGCGCCAAAGAGCGTCACGAGCTGCCCGGTCACGTCCTGATGAAACGCTCGTATGACCAGCGTCGAGGCCTGAAAGTCTTGTTCGAACGAGAGACTGGCATGTGTCAGGCGTTCGGGGGAGAAGGGCCGGCCCGGCTCGACTGACGAGAACGTCCGCTGCGGGGGCAGCCAGATGCCGGTGTCCCCGGGTGGGAGAAACTCCTCAGCCCCTGGGGCGACCTCGCGGCGCGACAGTGCCGCGACGATTCGCGTCCCATCGGCCGGTGCGATGGTCAGCTCGACGCGCGGGCTGAACAAGCCGTGGCCTTCGACATAGTCGTACCGGGCGTACGAGCCCCCGTACGTCAGCGTGAGCGCAGGGCTGACTGCGAAGCTGTCGTATGCGTACACGGTCCCGGCATTCCGGCTGCCGTCCGAGACGTCGCGGAGCGCAAGCGGGTTGCCGCCATCGTATCGCTGGGTCGCGTACGACAAGCCGACTTCCCGCCGGTGCCGCGCCGGGGCGCGCGTCTTGTAGGAGCCGGCCACCAGCCACGACGAGAGATCGGCCTGACTCACGGCGCCCCGAATCGTCCAATCGGCGTCGGCTCCCACAGGAGCACCGACGCGGGCGTACGCGATACCTGGTCCAAACGTGTTGGGTGAGAGGAGTTGCTGCGGGCTGTCAAAGGTTCCGGTCGTCAGCAGATTGACCTGCCCCGAAAACGGCGTGCCCGCAAAGAAGTTCGTGGCCAGACGGGCGGGCGATCCGACGGCCCACGACACGATGCCGGCCGAATCGGTACTGCGGGCGGCGTGCCCCGTGTCCACCCCGCCGTCTGCGATGAGATCGATCGGCAGACGCACGTCCTTGAGCACGCTGCGGCGCGCATGGCGGATTCGCCAGGCCGTCTCGCCGTGGTCGTTCTCGGTCCGGCCCGACACCGACGGGACGGGTTCCTGTTGTGGCGCGGCATCGGTTTCGGCGATCCCCGTCGTACCGACAGCAGCGGCCAGAAGGGGGCCGACGCTGTCAGCCCGGCGCAGCGCGATCGTCGAGGTCGATCGCCCGCTGGGGCGAACCTGCACGAGATGGGGCCGCGGCGCGGTGAAACCCGCCAGGTGAGCGCGCAGAAGGTACGGGCCAGGCGTCAGCGGGCTGACCTCGAAACGGCCGCTACGATCAGAAACGGCGAACGTGGTGCTGGCGCCAAGAGCCGACACGACGGCGCCTTCGACCGGCAGTCCTCGCTCGTCCTGCACGAGGCCGGTGATCGATCCCGACGCCGTCGCGGTGATCCTCGACACCGCCGGTGCGGAGGCCTGATCGGCAGCGCCTGCGCTGGCACCAGTGGCCGACGTCAGGAGCACGATCGCGCCGCCGAATACCGTCGCGAACAGGGTGGCTCCGCGCATGGCCCCTTCTTTATCTGGTCAGTCGACCAGATGTCTAAGATCCGCTGACCGAGAAGCTGACGTCGCGAGTCAGGCTCTTGTTCGCGATCTTGTCGGTGACCTTGATCTCCAGCCGGTACTCGCCGGAGGGAAACGACTCGAGCGGAACGGCCTGCCCGCTTTGAAGCTGATGCCCGGCTGCGAAGTCGAAGTCCGGCGGCAACGTCTGGGCATTGAGGTTCTGCGGGTTCGTCTTATTGAAGAACTTCTCGGCACCCGCCTGCTTCGTGTAGAAGTTGTATTCCACGCTGACGTCGGGCTTGTTGGCGCTGTCGGTCCTGGTGTTGTAGATCAACAGGAAGGTCGATAGCTCGGCGCTCTTCGGAAACGCACTGCCCGACGCGGGGACGATCTCCATGGATCCAAGCGCGTAGGGCCGCTCGGTCTGCTGCTGTGGCGTCAGCGGCGCCGGCAACGGGTCGATGCGCTCGGCGACGATCACCGAGCTGGTGGCGAGCTCGTCGGTCCACAGGTTCGGAACCGTCATCGGCTGCTTGATCAGCGATACCTTCTGCGGCGGGGCATTGCGGGGCGCCCGCTCGGGTGTCGGCTCCTTGACGACCACGTACACGTCGTAATCACCGGGCCCGACTGTAATAGAGCGGCTGAGGCGCAAGGACGTGGAGTTTCCTTGCGGCAGCGTCACCGGGCTCAGATCTTCGTATGCGTACTCGGGACGTGCGTCCTTCTTGTCGTCCCTTCGCCCGGGTTTCTGCGCTGGCTCGACCGGCGCAGCGGCCGGGGTCCTGGCGACAACGCGCCAGTACAACGAGACCCTGTTCCCGGTTACCTTCGACGCATCGATCGTGACGCTGAATGGCAGGTACTGCTTGTTACCCTGCGCCTTCATGACATCGTTGTGGGCCCAGGCCAGCGACAGCTCGTTCCTGGCAGGCTGTCCGGCTGCGACGTCGTCCACGATCTTGAGGATGGTCTGGATTTCCTTCCTGTCGGCGTCGCTCATCTTCCGGGGCTGGGGATTCTGAGCAGCCAGCGAAGCGGAAAGCAGCAGAACGACGGCCGAACCAGTCGCCAGCGCAGGACGCCAGATCCTCATAGATGACTTCTCCTCGGCAGAGCCGGTCGACGAACAGCTCATCATAGGCGTCGCCGACATGGCAAGTCAAACTGTTCTGCGCGCGGCACTTTACCCGTCGAGGCCTCATCACGTGCTGTGCTATTATCGCCGGCCCGCGGAGGAACGTTCGTGCAGATTGCAGCGGTTCATGCTCGAGAGATTCTTGACTCGCGCGGGAACCCGACCGTCGAAGTGGATGTCACGCTCGGGGACGGGGCGCGAGGCCGGGCGGCCGTGCCGTCTGGCGCGTCTACCGGCAAGCGCGAGGCCCTCGAGCTGCGGGACGCCGATCGCGGTCGGTACAGGGGCAAGGGTGTTCAGGCGGCGGTCGCCAACGTCAATGGGGAGATCGCCGGCGCGACTTGCAACCTGGTCATCGATCAGCGCGGTCTGGACCGCGCCCTCATCACGCTCGACGGGACTCCCAACAAGGGCCGGCTGGGGGCGAACGCCCTGTTGGGAGTCTCGATGGCCGCCCTTCGTGCCGAAGCGGCCTCGAGCCGACGGCCGCTTTACCAACACATCGCTGGATTGTACCGGCAGCAGATCGAGACAACAGGGGGCGTGCCTTCTCCGGGCCCCGAGTTGACACTTCCCGTGCCCATGATGAACATCCTGAACGGAGGTGCGCACGCCGATTCGAGCGTGGACTTCCAGGAGTTCATGGTCATGCCGGCCGGCGCCTCGTCGTTCCGTGAGGCGCTGCGGATTGGCGCCGAGATCTTTCACGCGCTGCGTGGAACCCTGAAGACCCGGCTCCTGTCGACCGGAGTCGGCGACGAGGGGGGATTTGCGCCCAACCTCCGCTCGAATCGCGAAGCGATCGAACTGGTGCTCGAAGCCGTGGATCGTGCGGGCATGCAGGCGGGACGGGACGTGTTTCTGGCACTCGATGTGGCCTCGAGCGAGCTGTGGGCAGGTGGCGGACGGTACACGTTCAGGAAGTCCGGCGAGCCCGAGCGGACCTCGGAGCAGATGATCGAACTGTACGAGGACTGGCTGCGGCAGTATCCCGTCGCCTCGATCGAGGACGGCCTCGCGGAGGGCGACTGGGACGGATGGGCCCTCCTGACCGAGAGGCTCGGAGACCGTGTGCAGCTGGTTGGCGACGATGTGTTCGTCACAAACCCGGAGATCCTCCGGCGGGCTGTCGCTGACGGGATTGGCAACGCGCTGCTGGTCAAACTGAATCAGATTGGCACGGTGACCGAGACGCTGGACGCCGTCGCGACGGCGCGGCAGAGCGGCTACGCCACGATCATCTCGCACCGGTCGGGCGAAACGGAGGACTCGACGATCGCCGACCTGGCCGTGGGCACCTCGGCGGGCCAGATCAAGACGGGCTCGGCGAGCCGGACCGATCGCGTGTGCAAGTACAACCAGCTGCTGCGCATCGAGGAGGAGCTCGGGTCGAGCGCGGTGTACGCGGGCGCGCGCGCTGTCAAATCGCTCGGGTCGGGGCGATGATCAAGCTCGTGCTCCTGCGGCACGGCGAGAGCACCTGGAACCAGGAAAACCGCTTCACCGGGTGGACCGATGTCGACCTCTCGGATCGCGGACGCGCAGAAGCACTGGAGGCCGGACGACTGATGCGAGAGGGCGGCTACCTCTTTGACGTCGCATACACGTCAGTCCTCAAGCGGGCCATCCGCACGCTGTGGATTGCGCTCGACACGTTGGATCTGATGTGGATTCCCGTGCACTCGAGCTGGCGGCTCAACGAGCGCCACTACGGTGCCCTGCAAGGCCTCAACAAGGCCGAGACTGCAGCACAGCACGGCGAAGCGCAGACCAGGATCTGGCGCCGCAGCTACGATACGCCGCCGCCGCCGCTCCCACCCGACGACGAACGACATCCCTCGCGCGACCCGCGCTACCGCCGGCTCCAGCCGAGCGAGCTGCCGCTGACCGAATCGTTGAAGGATACGGTCGAGCGCTTCCTGCCCTACTGGCACGAGACGATCGCGCCGTCGGTCCGCGCCGGCGCGCGAACCCTGATTGCGGCGCATGGAAACAGCCTGCGGGCGCTCGTCATGTATCTGGACGGTCTCGGGGAGTCCGAGATCGTGGACCTGAACATTCCGACCGGCATTCCCCTGGTTTATGAGCTCGAGGCCGACTTGAAGCCCACCCGTCACTACTACTTGGGAGACCCGCTGGCAGCGGCGGAGGCCGCCGCCCGGGTGGCCGCCCAGGCGGACAGGCGTCCCTAAACGCGGCGGACCCTCTGGCTACTCGACCGAC
>CAZCEL010000074.1:0-644 GCA_964497175.1 uncultured Bifidobacteriaceae bacterium | reverse complement strand
GGAACCGCCGGTCGTTCGCCGTCACTTCGAGGCTGCGCCGCGGCTGGATCGACCGGGCCGGCGCCGGTGCGACCTTCGTCATCGCTTGGGCATGAGTGTGTGATCGGTTTACAAAGCCGACCACGGCTTCGAGCGTGACCCGCATTTCAAAGCCCGCGGCGCGAGCCTTTTCCCTGCACGCCTCGACCTGTGGGTTGTCAGCGACCGCGGCGGCTATCGCGTCGGCCAGCTCCCGTGCGAACCGGTTGACGACGTCGTCCATGTCCGTTCCTCCCACGCCACCGGGCCGGGATTCCCGTGGGCGCTTGCCGATCCGAACCTGCCTGGAGCGGGCGGCCTGGCAGGAACCGGAACCTGACGGTCGGTGTGTGCCTGGAAGATTCTCTCGAGGTGAAGCGAGTGTAAGGTGAAGCGGTCTATCTGTCAAGCACTTACGGGCGCCCGGGGGGTGTTCCCGCGCTACAATGTGAAGCGTCGTCAATGGGCGAGATTGGTTTTCCAGGGGAGTTTCCGTTCACTCGGGGCATCCAGCCCACGATGTACCGGGGCCGGCTGTGGACGATGCGGCAGTACGCCGGGTTCGGCACGGCCGCGGAGTCGAACGCCCGGTACCGGTACTTGCTCGACCAGGGTGTCAGCGGCCT
>CAZCEL010000073.1:0-14168 GCA_964497175.1 uncultured Bifidobacteriaceae bacterium | reverse complement strand
GAAGCAGACATGGCCAATGGGTGATGTGCTGCCGCGCGATCCGCTCCCGGGAGCGCCCGATGCAGGCAAGGTGAAGGAGGCCGTGAACGCAGCGTTTGCCTCGGCCGCGGAGATGACCGCGGCCTTCGTCGTGACGTGGAAAGGGCGCGTTATCGGCGAGCGGTACGGCGAGGGCATCACGGCGCGTACGCCCCTGGAGAGCTGGTCCATGGGCAAGAGCCTGACGGCCACCCTGATGGGCATCCTCGTCAAGCAGGGCGTCTACGCGCTCTCGCAACGAGCGCCGATTCCCGAGTGGCAAGATGACGGCGATCTCCGTGGGAAGATCCGGATTGCCGACCTCCTGAACATGTCCAGCGGCCTCAGGATCAAGGCGCCCCAGGATCCCGACTACGACCCATCGGGCCCGTACCCTGATCATCTGTATCTCTACACGGGCACAGTCAACTCGTTCCAGTACGCCGCAACGCGGCCGCTGCAATGGCCGCCGGGCCAGGTGGGCCGGTATCACAACACCGATCCGGTGCTCGTCAACTACCTCGTTCGTCTTGCCGTCGAGAAGCGCGGCGAAGAGTACTTGTCGTTCCCGCAGCGCGCGCTGTTCGACAGGATCGGCATTCGGACAGCGGTGCTCGAAACGGACCCGTTTGGCAACTTCCTGACCCAGGGCTACGAGTTCATGTCGGGCCGCGACTGGGCCCGTCTTGGCAACCTCTATCTCCAGGACGGGATCTGGAACGGTGAGCGGATTCTACCGGAGGGCTACGTCAACTTCGTGAGCACGCTGGCGCCGGCCTGGAAGGCAGACAAGCGCCCGATCTACGGCGGATTCTTCTGGATCAACGGGACCAGCACGTTCCCCGTCCCGAAGGAGGCCTATTACATGTCAGGGGCCGGCGGGCAAACCACACTCATCATCCCGTCACACGATCTCGTGGTCGTGCGCCTCGGCCACTTCAAGGGCAGCGCGGCCGGCTCGACCGGCCTCGACAGAGCGCTGGCGCTCCTGATGGACGCAGTCCCGCGCGCGAAGTGAAGTGATGTCGATCATCACGCGTTGACGATCTGCGGAATCAGCGTCCCGTAGACATCGGTCAGCCGCATGTCCCGGCCGTTGAACCGGTAGGTCAGCTTCCTGTGGTCGAGGCCGAGCAGGTGCAGCAGCGTGGCGTGCAGGTCGTGATACGAGATCGGCTGCTCGGCAGCCTTGTAACCGAAGTCGTCGGTCGCTCCGATGACCTGGCCGCCCTTGACGCCGGCACCGGCCATGAGCACGGTCTGCGCGCCCGGATTGTGGTCGCGCCCGACGCCGCGCTGCGAGATCGGCATGCGCCCGAACTCGGAGTGCATGATCACCAGCGTCGAATCGAGCAGTCCGCGGGCCCTCAGGTCCGTGAGCAGTCCCGCCGCAGGGAGATCCACTTCGGCCGCGTGCTGGGTGTGGTTGGACCTGATGTCCCCGTGGGCGTCCCAGGTGTCCACGTTCTGGTTGCCGACGCCGCCTGCGAAAATCTGGACGAACCGCACGCCCCGTTCCACCAGCCGGCGGGCCAGCAGGCACTGCCGTCCGAACGGCTCGGTGATCTTGTTGTCCAGCCCGTAGAGCTTCTTCGTCGCGTCCGACTCGCTGGCGATGTCGACGGCACTCGGCGCACACCCCTGCATCCTGTACGCCAGCTCGTAGGATGAGATTCGCGCCGCCAGCTCGCTGTTGCCGGGAAACTTCTGCATGTCGAGCTCGTTGAGCTTGGCCAACGCGTCAAGCCGCATGCGCTGATCCTCGTTGGTCAGGCCGGCTGGCGGCTTGAGATCGACGATCGGATCGCCGGTGGCGCGGAACAGTGTGCCCTGGTAGGCGGCCGGCATGAAGCCGGCGCCCCAGTCGTTGGGTCCGCCGAGCGGCCCGCCGCGCGCGTCGGTCATGACCACGAACGCGGGCAGGCTCGATGCGGTCGATCCCAGGCCGTAGGTGACCCACGAGCCCACGCTCGGGAACCCGAGATTGATCTGGCCGGTCTGCATCTCATAGGTGCCTTGCACGTGGTCGTTGGACCGCCCGTAGACCGACCGAAGAAACGCGATCTCGTCGACGTGCCGGCTGATATGAGGAAAGATCTCCGCGACCTCGATCCCGCTCTGCCCGTGTCTGGCAAAGGCGAAGGGGCTCGGCATCAGCGGTCCCGGGAAGCCCTGCCGCACGATGACGTCGCCCTTTACCTTGCCGTCGATGGGCTCTCCGGCGTACTTGGTCAACGCCGGCTTGGGATCGAACGTGTCCACCTGGCTCCAGCCGCCGCCCATGAACAGGGAGATGACGGCCGTCGCGCGCGGCGTGAAGTGCGGCGGCTTGGGCGCGTACGGGTTGACGCCGACGACCGGAGCCGAGCAGGCATCGGCGTGCTGTGCGGACGCTGTCGACAACAGCCCGTCGCGATCGAGCAGATACGCCAGCGCCAGTCCGCTGATCCCGCCGCCAGAGCGGAACAGGAATTCCCGCCGGTCCCAGAAGTTCCTGCGACATCGATGCGACATCGCTTCACCTCATGTACATGAACTCGTCCAGATTGAGCAGGACGTGCGCGAACGCAGCGAGGGACTGCTTTCGAATCAGGTCCATCGCGACAGCGATTTCCGCCTCGGCCGCGGGCCGGGCGAGCGCGATGCGATACGCCAGGTCAATCTGCGAGTACGGATCGGACGCCTCCCGGCTCACGCGATCCGCCAGCCATCTGGCCTGATCGAGCACGAACGGATTGTTCAGGAGCGTCAGCGCCTGGGTCGGCACCGTCGACACGTTTCTGGCGCCGGCGGTGACGTTCATGTCCGGATGGTCGAAGGTGTCGAACATCGGGTAGGGCAGCGAGCGCCGGCGATACACGTACACACCCCGCCGCCATGCCGCGGGACCGTCCGGCGTGGTCTCCCACTTGCCGCGGAACTGGCCTGCCAGAATGTCCTTCGGGATGAACGGAAAGACGGGCTCGCCGCCGACGGCCAGGTTGATATTCCCGCCGACCGCGAGCATGCTGTCCCGCACGATCTCGGCCTCCAGCCGCTGCGGCCGGAACCGCCACAGGTAACGATTCTCGGGATCGTTCTTCGAGCTGCCCTCGTGCTCGAAGCTCGAGGCCATCTGGTAGGCCTCCGACATCATCATGAGCTTGTTGATGCGCTTGAGGCTCCAGCCGTGCTCCATGAAATCGACCGCGAGGTAGTCGAGCAGGTCCTGATGCGTCGGCGGCTCGCCCATCCGGCCGAAGTTCTCGAGCGTGGCCACGATGCCGCGCCCGAAATGCTTCTGCCACAGGCGATTGACGATCACGCGCGCGGTCAGCGGGTTCTCGGGCGATCCAATCCACTGGGCCAGCGCCAGCCGGCGGCCGGAGGTGCGGCCGTCGGGCCGGGGAATCGCCGTCGGTGGGTTCCCCCTGGTGATGACCTCGATGAAGCCCGGCTTCATCAGCGGTCCTCGGCTTTCGACGTCTCCCCGGATCAGGAAATAGGACGGCGGCACCTCGTACGGTCGGGCGCCCTTGTGAAGGTAGCTCCCGGGGAACGGCGGGGGAATCCTGCACTTGGGGCAGCTGACGACTTCGTCACCCGCGCCGAGCGGCGAGAAGCGATGGTCGCCGTCGGTGGCGATCTCGGCCATCGGCAGGGGCTTGGGTCGCCCCTTCTCGAGCGCAGCCAGCCGCTGAACGAGATCGCGCTTGCTCGCCAATTCCTCGGGCCGCATCACCTTGTCGATCTCGGCGCCGGTGACATTGACGGCTTCGTAGACCTGAACGGCAAGCAGCCGCTCACCCGGCGTGCGCTCGCTCTCCCTCTTCGCGGCTGCGCGGTAGATGGCTTCCGGGAACCGGCGCTTGATCTGTTCGAGCTCCAGGCGCTCTCGGTACGGCTTCTCGATGGCATCGACGAGCTTTCTCAGCTCGTCGCGCTTCGCGCTGATCGCCTCGTTCGCCGCGAGATACGCCTCCGCCTCGGAGGGCGGCGCCAGCGGCACCTCGGTCTCGACATAGCCGAAGATGGCAGCCTGCAGCGCGTAGTAATCCCTCTGCCGGATCGGGTCGAACTTGTGGTCGTGGCACCGCGCGCAGTTGACGGTCAGCCCGAGCGTGCCCTTGCCGATCGTGCCCAGAATCTCGTCGAGGTAATCGAAGCGGCGCTCCGGATTGTCCTTCTCACGGAAGAGCACGCGCGGCCCGGCGCGGAGGAATCCGGTGGCGATGAGGCTGTCCTCGGTCCTGCCATCCATCTCGTCGCCGGCCAACTGCTCGGTCAGGAAGACGTTGTAGGGCTTGTCCGCGTTGAACGCAGAAATGACGTAGTCGCGATACCGCCAGGCGTTCGGCCGATGCATGTCGTACTCGAAGCCGGCCGAGTCGGCATACCGGGCCACGTCCAGCCAGTGCCGCCCGTACCGTTCGCCGTAGTGCGGTGAGGCCAGCAAACGGTCGATGAGACGTTCCCACGCCCCTGGCTTCTCGTCGGCCAGAAACGCGGCAACCTCGGCCGGCGAGGGAGGCAGCCCGATCAGATCCAGAAACGCGCGACGGACGAGGGTCAACCGATCGGCGCGCGGGGCCGCGGTCAGTCCGCGCTCCTCACGCGCCTTCTCGAGGAAACGGTCGATCGGGCTCGTCAGGCTGCGCCCGACGAGGGGAACCGCCGCCTGCTCGGGCAGCTTGAACGCCCAGTAGCTCCGCTCCTCGGGCGTGAGAGGCCGATCGACGATCGCAGGAGCGGTCGCGGCCGCGACAGGACTTGGCGCCGCCGCCTTCTCGTCCCAGACAGCGCCCTGGTCGATCCACCGCTTGACTGCTGCCAGCTGAACGGGGGTGAGCGGAGTGCCCTGCATCGGCATGGCCGGCTGCTCCAGGCCCGCCACCACGCGATAGAGCTTGCTCACCTCGGCGTTTCCGGGCACCAGGACCGTGCCGCGCGCCCCTCCCGCGAGCGTCGTCTCGCGCGATCGCAGGTCGAGCCTCGACATGGCCGGTGCGGCGCCGTGGCAGGACAGGCATTTCTCCTCGAGGATCGGCCTGATGTCGGCCGCGAAATCGACCGGGCCCGGCTGGGGCGGTCCTTGCGCGGCGGAGATCACCAGCGAGCAGAGGACAGAGAACCCGAGTGCGATCCTCGCGGGCGTCATGATCAGTTGACGGACCCGCTACCTGGATCCACCCTTCGCCGCCGCCTGGATTTCCAGATTGCGGGAGCCGGACAGGCCGTTGGTCATCGCGTAGTTGCCCTCATGGCAGGCGTACTCGTAGATGGGCTGCTCGCTCCGTCGCATCGGGATTCTGGCCGTCCAGGGCCGCGTGAAGGTCGCCGGGTCGTTGACGGTGAACTCGTACACCAGGGTCTCGGGGCTGGTGCGGGTGAAGCGCTCGACCAGGTGCATCTGGTCGGTGGCGCCCCTGAAGCTCGTCTTGCTCGAGAAGTTCTTGGTTTCGACAACCAGCGTCTCGCCTTCCCAGCGGCCGCGCGAGTCGCCCATCCACTGGCGGACCTTGCGGCCGACGTGCGGGCGTCCGTCGAGCGGGATCATGCGATGCTCGTGGATCATCTCGTTGAGGACCACAACGTAATCGCGGTTCTGGAACAACTGGACGTTGTTGTTGTAGGGTCCTGGGACCATTGGCGGTCCCGCGACGCCCCACAGGAGACAGCGCTCCGCGAGCGGGCGGCTTTCGTACGAATCGAAGCCGCGGCCGGCGCTGCCTTCCTCGCGCGCCGAGGTGGTCTGGAACGCTCTCCGCTCCTCGACGCGCTTCTGGCCGTCCGGCGTCAGCGGCGGAATCCGTCCATCGGGAGGATTCACGACGAGCGAGGTCTGTCTCGTCGTCACGACCAGCGTGCCGTAGTCCCACCAGAACTGGTTGTAGGCGCGCGCGACGTCGGCCTGCGCCGATCCATCCCGCCGATCGCGGTCGCGCGTGAGCGCCTGCTGTTTCTCGTACTCAGCCACCTCGCGTTCGGTCAGCACTTCCCTGCCGGCGAACTCGGGCGGACGTTCCATCGGCGTGACGGTGCGGTAGTCCCACACCCCTTGCAGGTCGGGCTGGCCGTCAGGCGTGCGGGGCGCCGTCCAGTTCCTGCCCGCGGCGCCGGTCTTCGCCGCCGCAGGCCCCTGCCCATGAACGGGAATCGCCACGAGCGATGCGACGACCAGGGCGCCGAGGACCGCGAGACATGTCTTACACATTGTGCCGCCTCCTGTGCCTTGTTGCCGGCTCGGGTCCCCGCCGCGCACCGACTTACATCCATGCCCCGAGCGATTCGTATTATGGCCCATTCTGGCCGTTCTGAATCGGGAGTTCCCGCGTGGCTACTTCGCCTGCGCGCTGAAACTGTACAGCGCGCTGTGCGTCCTGATGTAGAGGTGCCCGTCGGCGGCGGCCGGCGTCGCCTGCGTGGGCTCACCAAGGTCGGTCGTGGCGACGATCTCCCATTGCGGCTGCGCGGTGACCAGCGTCACCACACCGTCGACGTTGACGAAGTACAGCTTGCCGTCGGCCGCGATGGGCGACGCATAGTACTCGCCCAGCGCCCCGAGACGGCCGACCTTGTAGGCTTCGCCGGTGGCCGGATTGAGCGACGTCATGATGCCGCCGTCCCTGACAATGAACAGTACGTTGTTGTAGAGGATGGGCGAAGGGGTGGAGTAGTTGGCGTAGGTCCTCTTGTACCTCCATAGGAGTTGCGAGTCGGATCGATCGCCCTGCCCGCCGGTGGCGATGGCGACGAGCCCGCTCTCTGCGACACTCTCCATGCGTCGTGCATCCCATTCCGCGCGAACGACGAACCCGTCGCTGTCGGCATCGAGCCACCCGAAGTGATCGGCATAGTCGGGGAGGGGAGCGATCTCTGCCTGACTGAGCCTGCCGTCGCCATCCCCGTCGGCCGTCGTCCGAACACTCTCGAACGCGGGATAGGCAGGCTCGGCCGATCCGCTCGTGGCGGCGAACACGACGCCGTTGCCGAGCGCCGGCGTCGCAATCGGATAGATCCCCTGCTTGCCGACCCACCAGACGATCTCCCCGGTGAACGGGTCGTACGCGTCAAACCGGTACGATCCGGATACTAATAGTTGCGGCTGGCCGCCCGCCGGCGCGAAAACGACGGGCGTTGAGTAACCCTCGGTCCTGGCCGTCGGGCGGTCCTTCCGCCAGCGCGGCCGTCCGGTTGTTCGATCGACGGCCAGAATAAAGGAGCCGCGGCTCTGATCGCACACCACGAACAACGTGTCGCCGAGCAGGACCGGCGAGGCCGACATGCCGTAGAAGCTGTCGAAGGGTCCTAGCTTCAGCCGCCACCGCTCGTTGCCATCGCGGCCGTACGAGACAAGTCCGAAGTCGCCGAAGAAGGCGTACACGCTCGTGCCGTCGGAGGTGGGCGTCGCTGACGCGGAACTGTTGCCAGAGTACATCTTACGGGTGTGGGCGCGATCGATCTCACGGCGCCAGGCGATGGCGCCGGTCTTCCGATCCAGCGCCAGCGTGACGAGCTTGTCACCCTCGGTGGCCGTCAGGTACACGCGGTCGCCGACGACGATGGGCGAGGAGCGGCCGAGAGGAACCTCGGTCCGCCAGTCCATGTGCTCGTCGCGCCCGAAGTCGATGGGCACCGCGGAGTCGGCAATGCCGGAACCGTTGGGTCCGCGGAACCGAGGCCAGTCCGACGCGACAACCCCGCTCGCCCCGAGAGCAATGGAGATGGGAATGGCGGCGGACAGAAGCCGGCGCCTCAGTTCAACTCCAAGCATCATGTGACACCCATCCCGGGGCCCGTTCCCCGCTGCTGCCGCACGCCGGGCGACGCGCCGCTGGCCTGCGCAGCAGCTCCGAGGAACTCTTCTCCTGCCGAAACGTATCACGCCGGAGAGCGGGATGTCTTTAGACTGCGTCTCCCATTCAAGTCCCGCCCATCACTCGGCGCCCGAATCGACGCGGACGATTGCGGCGACTCGAATGGGACCCGACGCAGCGAGCGCGATGAACCGTTATCTCAGGCGGGAAACGACCGAGGCGTTATGGGCCGCGACGATCGCCATCAGGCTGTTGGAGGCAATCATGAGCCCGATTGCGCCCCACCGGTTGTTGTCGCGCCAGAGCTTCTCGGCTGCGACGATCGAGGCTGCGGTCACCGACGCTTTGACGGCAATGAACGCGGCCGGACTCTTCGTGATCCCCTTCATGAACGGGTTCTGCTCGACGCCCCCGAGTCTCAACGCGCTCAGCGTCGAATACGCGTCGTACGCCTGCAGGCCGGCCGATGCGACGTAGAGGGAGGGAAGCAGGAGCGGACGAGGGGCCCGCGGTCTCTCGACGCGGAAGAGCGTTTCGGATCGAATGACCTGCTGGGCGCCCTCCGCCAGCGCCATCGCGCTCACCGCCGGCGCCAGCGCCATCACTGGAGCGTCTTCCGCGGCGAAGGCCGACGTAGCCGCCATCAGAGTCATCACCGACGAGATCAGCACTCCGCGCATCGCAAGCTCCCCTGAAATCCCGGTGCGCCAGTGCACCGGTGCCCCAGGCAACTGCCAGCGGAGTGCCCGATCGACCATGCGTCCGAAGTAATGCCGGGTCTATGACTTGAAGGGATCGGGCAGCTCGAGCGAGGTGTGCGGATGTGCCAGCTCCGCACGCGGGAGTGTGCGGGAGGGACGCATGGTCTGCGAGCAGCGGTCAGCGAACAGCGGTCAGCGAACAGCGGTCAGCGGTCAGCTCTCAACGCGACGATGGGATCCACGCGTGTGGCGCGGCGGGCAGGCGGGAGGCTGGCGGCGATGCCCGCCAGGGCAAGTCCCACGGCGGCCACGCTGAACGTGGCAGCGTCGAAAGGACCGACTCCGTACAGAATCCCCGCCATCGAGCGCGACAGGACGGTGGCGGCGACCAGGCCGAGCACCACGCCGATACCCAGGAGCCCGGCGCTGTTGCGGACGACGAGACCAAGCGTGCGGCCCGAGCTGGCGCCGAGCGCCATGCGCAGTCCGATCTCGCGCGTGCGTTCGGTCACTGAATACGACAGGACACCGTAGATGCCAACGGTCGCCAGCAGGAGGGCGGCCAACGCGAACGAGGCCAACAGGCGAGTGCTGAGCCGCGGCAGGAACACGGCGCGCGCCAGAATCTGATCCATCGTGCTCAAGTCGTAGATGGGCTGCTCGGTGTCGACGCCCCAGACCGCCCGCTGGATCGTGGCGGCCAGGCCTGATGGATCGCGCTCGGTGCGGGCGACCAGGGCCATGCCCGGCGTCGGGCTCTGTCGCATCGGCAGGTAGACCTGCTTTCTCGGCTCGCTGGCGAGGCCCTGGCTCCGCACGTCGGCCACCACACCGACGACCGTACTCTTGCCGTGCGGGTTCTGGATGACCTGACCGAGTGGGCTTCGATCGGGAAAGTATCTGCGCGCCATCGTCTGGTTGATGACGCTTGCCCGCAGCGTGTCCTGACCGTCGCGTTCGTCGAGGAACCTGCCCTCGACGAGCGCGATCTTCATCGTCTCGAAGTAGCCGGGAGCGACGATCAGCACGTCGGCAAGGGGATCCTCGGTCCTGGGTGGCGCCTGGCCTTCGACAGTGAAGGGCAGCGCGGACGCGGTGGTTGCCGGCTTCAAGGGCAACGCCGAGACGGCCGACGCGGCGGTCACTCCAGGCGCGGCACGCAGCTGGGCGACGACCTCTTCGAAGAAGCGCGCGAGGGCGGGCCGCTCCCGGTATTTCGTCGTGGGCAGGTACACCTGCGCGGCGACCAGGTGGCCAGGCTCGAAGCCGGGATTGACTTGAAGCAGCTTCGAGAAGCTCCTCGTCATGAGCCCCGCGCCGACCAGCAGCACGAGCGCCAGCGCAACCTCCACAACGACCAGGCCGCCGAGCAGGCGGCGCGCGTAGCGGCTCGTCGTCAGGCCGACAGACTCGAGGTTCTCCCGCAGGTCGCCCCGTGCGGCGTGAAGGGCCGGGATCAACCCGAACACGATCGCCACGGCGATCGAGACCACCATGGTGAACAGCAGCACGCCGCCGTCGAGCCGTACTTGATCGACACGCGGCAGCTGGGCCTCTGGCAGCGTGGTGAGTACCCGCAAGCCGCCGACTGCAACCAGCAGCCCCAGCAGGCCGCCGCCCGCCGAGAGCAGCAGGCTCTCGGCGAGCACGGGCCGCACGACATCCCAGCGCCCTGCGCCTAGTGCCGCGCGCAGCGCAATCTCGCGGCTCCGGCTCGCGAGACGTGACAGGAGCAGGCTGGCCATGTTCGCGCACACGATCAGGAGCAGGAATCCCACGGCGCCCATCAACACCATCAGCGCGGGCCTCGACTGCGCGACGAGCTGCTCGTGGGCGGCAATGGCTCGTGCGCTCCACCCGTCGTTGCTGCTCCTGTACTCCGCGGCGATTCGGCTCGACAGGATGGTCAGCCCTTCCTGAACCTGCCGCCCGTCGGCGCCTGGACGGGTGCGGCCAACAACCATCAGCGACCGGGCACGGCGTGACTGTCCGTGGAGGTCGTTGGGGTTGAACGCGAGCGGCGCCCACACGTCGGTCCTGGTGCTCGTTGGGAACTGGAAGCCCGGCGCCATGACGCCCAGGACCGTGAACGGCTGTGCGTCCAGCTGGATGGTCTTCCCGACGATCGACGGATCGGACCCGAGAGCGTGCCGCCAGAAGCCGTGGCTGATCACGGCGACCTGGTCCGCACCGACCACCGCCTCGTCCGCCGTGAAGGTCCTGCCGAGTCGCGCCGCCGTCTTGAGGACGGCAAAGAGCTCCGGTGTGGCGCGCACACCGGCAACGCTCAACGGATCGCCTGTACCGGAGAAGGTAAAGTCCACGTGCCGGTACGCTGCCAGCGACTCGATGCTCGACACCTCCGCCTTCCAGTCCTCGTAGGTCGGGATGGACACGCGGTCCAGCGCACCGTCCGGGTTCACTTCCCACACCACGACGATTCGCTCGGCGTCTGGATACGGCAGCGGGTTCAGCACGACCCCGTTGATGACGCTGAAGATCGCGGTGTTCGCGCCGATGCCCAGCGCGAGCGTGAGCAGCGCCACCAGGACGAAGATCTTCTGCCGTCTGAGCGTCCGGAGTGCGTGGAGAAACGCAGCGGTCCACTGAGCGATCATCATCTGGTCACCTGGCGGCTGGTCGTCCGGTCGTCTCGAAGCTTCAGAAACGGCAGCGCGACCACTTCTCCGGGAACACCCCCGACTTCGACCACAGTGCCCGGCGATAGAACGTCGCGGTGCAGGTAGCCGAGCGCGATGCCTCGCTCGAGTGAGGGCGACCATGCGCTGCTCGTGATCGAGCCTACCGGCCGACCCTGGGCCTGCACCTGCGCTCCTATCTCCGGCACCTCGTCGGACGTGAAGACCAGTCCGGCAAGCTTCCGCGCCACCCTCCCATGCCCACGGTGCAGGACGCGGATAATGACCTCCTGCCCGACGTAGCATCCCTTCGTCAGACTGATCGCGCGCGACTCGATGCCGGCCTCGAGAGGAATGGTTTCCTCGTTCATGTCGCGATGAAAGCGGGGAACCCCAGCTTCGATCCGTACCGCCTCGGCCGTCGCATCGTCCACCTCGCCAACGTTCAACATGCGCAGCCTCTCTCGCAGCCGGCCCATGGCGGGGGCCGGGACGCACACATCGTATCCAGCCTCGCCGGGGTCCGTCACGCGGGTGATGATAGCCGGCTCGCCGTCAAATGGCAGCCGGACGTTGCCATGCTCCGCAAGCGGGAGCGCCGCCTCGGATGCGGCGAGCGCGCGCGCCAGGACTGCCGGGACGAGCGGGCCAACCAGGGCCATGGAGGAATAGGCCTCGGTCAGGTCTCCGAGCTGGACATCCTCGGTGAAGATGAACTGGTCGAGCTTCGCAAGGACCAGGTCCTTGACGTCCCGGGACAGCGTCATCAGGATGGCGTCGCCCAGTTCGTAGAGCCACATGTCGGCAATCATGCGGCCCTGCGGCGTCAGGTACGCGGCGTAGCACCCGCTTCCTTGTCGGAGTGCGAGCACGTCGTTGGTCAGCAACCCGTGCAGGTACGAGGCGCGGTCGCCACCGGACACCACGATGCGGCCCCTATCCGCGCGGTCGATTATCGCCGCTCCATGCCGGACGGCGTGGTACGCATCGAGAGAAACCGCCGGTTTCATGGTGCTATGCTGACCCCATGCCCCTGACCGCCCGCGAGAGGTCAGCTCATTGTATCCGCGTGGTCCTGGCGGTGGCCGTGCTCCTTGGTTCTGGGACCGGTCAGTCGACACCGCTGAGCGCCCAGGCGCGGGCATCCTCGACCTTCGTCGTCTTCATCCGCGCGACGCCTATTGGCAACGAACAGGTGTCGGTCGAGCGGACCAGTGCCGGCTGGACCATCTCGAGCAGCGGTCGCATCGGGCCTCCGATCTCGATCGTGCTGCGCAGTCTGATCGCCCGCTACGACCCGGACTGGCGGCCTCTTGCGCTCGTCGTCGATGCGACGACGCGGGATCAGCCGGCCATGATTCAAACCAGGGTGAAAGGAACAACCGCAGAAAACGTGGTGACGCTCGGCGGTGCCGCCCCGCTCGAACGGACCGACCCGATCGTCGAGGACGCGGTGTTTCTGCCCAATCCCTTCATCGCGCCGTACGAAGCCATCGCCGCGCGACTCAGAACGGCGGCGCCAGGGACCACGCTGACCATGTACCAGCCCGCGCAGGGATCGTTCACGATCACCGTCAGCCAGTCGTCCCCCGATCAGATCCAGACGCTGGAGCGCGTGATTACGGCACGGCGGACGAGGGTCACGTTTCGACCGCCCGGCGCAGCGCCGCAGGACGCGGATATCTGGGGCGACGAGAACGGGCGGCTGCTGCGCCTCAGCATTCCCGCGCAGAGCCTGGAGGTCGCACGGGAGGACATTGCCGCGGTCTCGACACGCCGCGTGACGATGTCGCGGCCCAACGACGAGAACGTGAAGATCCCGGCCAATGGGTTCTCGCTCGCCGGAACCGTTTCGAGACCCGCCGGTGCGGCGGCCCCTCTGCCAGCCGTCGTGCTGGCGTCGGGCTCCGGACCGACCGACCGCGACGAGACGGCATTCGGCATTCCGATCTTCGGCCAGCTCGCGGGCTCGCTGGCGGACGCCGGCTTTCTGGTGCTGCGCTACGACAAGCGCGGTGTGGGCCAGAGTGGCGGACGCCCCGAGGCAGCCACGCTCGCAGACTATGCCGACGACCTTCGCGCCGCGATCCGCTTCGCGGGCGATCGGAAGGACGTGGATCGCCGCAGGCTGGCGGTCGTCGGCCACAGCGAGGGCGGTTCGGTTGGCATGCTGGCCGCTGCGGGCAACGGACGGGTGTCGGCGCTGGCGCTCATCGCAGCCATGGGTGTCACGGGCCGGGAACTGAACCTGTATCAGGTGACGCACGGCCTGGACCGGTCGAGCCGTCCGGAGAGGGAACGACAGGCGACAATCGAGCTGCAGAAGAGCATCCAGAACGCGGTGCTGACGGGAAAGGGCTGGGACACGCTCGACATCCCGCCGCATGTGCGCCGCCAGGCCGATACGCCGTATTTCTTCAGCTTTCTCTCGTTCGAGCCCGAGAGAGTCATGCGCGAGGTCAAACAGCCGATCCTGATCGTGCAGGGCGAGCTGGATACGCAGGTCCCTCCAAGCAACGCCGATCGTCTCGGCGATCTGGCCAGACGTCGCAGCGGCCGGCTGGTCGAGGTCGTCAAGATCCCCGGCATCAACCACCTCCTGGTTCCGGCGACGACCGGCGAGGTGGAAGAGTACGGCACGCTGCAGGACAAACGGATCAGTCCGCACGTGGGGACCGTCATCGCCGCCTGGCTGAAGAAGGCCTTCGAGACCCGGCGCTAATCCAGTGTGGATTCTGCAGAGCACAGACGCGTCGGGTC
This sequence comes from uncultured Bifidobacteriaceae bacterium, assembly GCA_964497175.1. Classification (GTDB taxonomy): domain Bacteria; phylum Acidobacteriota; class Vicinamibacteria; order Vicinamibacterales; family CAVVIG01; genus CAZCEL01. Next base: position 254 of record CAZCEL010000073.1, on the reverse strand, counting down.
ACGAACTGATCTTTCGCATCGCCCCGGGAGCGGTCAAGACCGTCGGGCGGGCGCCCGGCGCCGATTTCATCGTCGACGAGGCGCTCGTCTCGCGAGTGCACTGCCGGCTGGAGGCCGGCGGCGAGGCGCTGGAGATCATCGATTTGAGCAGCACCAACGGGACCTTCGTGAACGACCGGCGCGTGGAGCGTGCCAGCGCCGCGGACGGAGATCGGCTTCGGGTCGGACGCGTGGAGCTGCAGGTCGCCCGGCTG
>CAZCEL010000072.1:5818-14223 GCA_964497175.1 uncultured Bifidobacteriaceae bacterium | reverse complement strand
TGAACGAGAACAACGACCAGCCCAGCGCGCGCCGCGGGAGATCCATCTCACGCAGGACGTTGGCGAACCCGAACCCGTGGATGAACCCGAACGCGAACGCAATCCAGACGCGCATGTCCCGCCCACCGCGCACGAGCAGATTGTCGGCCCCGACGTAGACGATGCTCAGCGCGATCGCAGGCTCGATGACGCCCTCCGGCGGCGACACGACGTTCAGCGCAGCCAGCGACAGCGTCAGGCTGTGCGCGACCGTAAACGCACTGACCACGAGCAGCAGACGCTTGATGGATCCGCCAAGGAGCAGCAGCCCGACCAGGAAGAGCAGATGATCGGGGCCAATCAGAATGTGATGTACGCCACCCGGCACGAACTTCTGGACCACCGCCCGCACACCCTGCCGCGTCCCGGTGAAGTAATCCACCCGGGTCCTCGTCTTGTCGAGAATGGCCTGGGCCCCCAGCACGTCCCCGTCATAGAAGTTGATGAAGGTCTGATGCTGCGGATCGTAGGGAAAGAGCTTCGCATCGATCTCGACTCGCCCGGCTGGACTCGCGAGCGCGTATGTCGCCTGAAGCCTCACGGCCTGCCGGTCGGACAGGGGCTCGGCGGCGCCCCAGGCGCCTGACCCCAAAGCGCGGCCGTCCGCCAGGAGCGCCAACCGTGCGTCGAGGAGTGCGGCGATCCGGCTGTTCTGGCTGGCGAGGAACGACGAATCGAGCAACCGCTCGGGCGGCTCGATTCCAAGCTCGTGGGCCACGTCGATCACATGCGCGACCAAGGCGACCTCGATCGTCCTGGCGCCCACGCGAGCATCGACGTAGCTGAAGGGCACCGGGTGAGCCCGGGCCCGCCCAGCCGACAGCACCAGGACGGCTGCAAGCGCGACAAGCCGGCGGGCGCGCATGGTCAGACGCGTAATCGTAGCGCACGTCCTCTACTTGACGTAGCCGAGACTTCTCAGCCGCTGCAGCTGCTCCGGACTGAGCTTCTGTGTGGTCTCGGAATCGGGCTTGGGCTTGGCCGCCGTCGCCATCTGCTGCCATCCGTCCAGCGCCTTTTTCAGCCGTTCGACGACCTCGGGATGCGCGGGCGCGACGTCCTTCTGGTCGAGCGGATCGTGCAACGCGTCGAAGAGCTCGAACTCCGGACGGCCCGCCGGGCGGATCGTGTGGCGGATCAGCTTCCATTCGCCGTCGTTGATGGCGAAGGACTGCCAGGAGGCGTCGCGCTCGTTGGCCGGATCGGGACGGTCGTTCGGGCCACGCATCGGCTGCTTTTCGGTAATCGCCGGCCGTTTCTTCCATGCCGCCGCCGGCGCGCCAGGCAGCTGCAGCAGCGGGGCCAGGCTCTGGCCCTGCATGCCGTCCGGGTGCGGCAGTCCGCTCAGGTCGAGGAGCGTCGGCATCACGTCGATGAGCTGAACGAGCTCGTCGACCGGGCGCCCGGCCGGGATTCCGGCCGGCCAGCGTACGAACAGGGGAACGTGTGCGAGCTCGCCGTACGCGCTCTGGCCATGCCACATGCGACCGTGCTCGTGAAACTCCTCGCCGTGATCGCTCAGGAACGCGACCGCGGTTTTCCGATCGAGTCCGCTCAGGCGCAGACGTGCGAAGAGCCGTTCGATCTCGACGTCGAGGGCCTTGATCGAACCGTCGTACCAGTCCTTGTCGTACCCGAGGTAGGTGGGCGCATCCACGCCAGCCTTGGCCATCTCCTCTCTGGTCGCCATGCCGCGGCTCGCCATCCCGGGATCGGCGATGACCTTGCCCAGGGCCGTGCGCTGTTGCAGGTGCTTGTCACGCTTGGCCGGATCGGCCCACGCCGTGTCGTACGGGCGGCGGGGTTCGAAGGGCGAGTGCGGGTCGAAGACGTGCAGGTAAATGAAAAACGGCTCGTCGCGGTGACGATCGATCCAGTCGATGGTCCGATCGACGTACTCGCGGGCCGTCTTGCTCTCGTACTGCGGATCGCCCTGCGATGTGGCTTCGTGCACCTCCTCGAAGCCTTTGTGCAGGTTCGTGAACTGACCCGTGAAGGTGACTGACGAGAGAGACAGCGTGGCGTGCCCTGCACTCCTGTACACGTCGGCCAGCGTCGTCACCGAGGCCGGGAGTCGATCCGGAATACGGGCGACCCCGTGCGTCGTTGGATAGAGCGACGTGAGGAATGAGGGGCTCGATACCTTGGTCCAGGTTGCCTGGGCCATGGCCCTGTTGAACATCACGCCTTCCGACGCAAGCTGCTTCAGAAACGGCGCCGTGTCGCGTTTGGCGCCGTACATACTCATGTGATCCGGACGCAGGGTGTCTGCGTGAATGAGAATGACGCCTTGCGGCTTGGCGTCGTCCCAGGCGCGGCCCGGCCGCGATCGCACGGCGGGCGCGCCCCACAGCCCGATCGTCGACGTCTCGCCCGCCAGTGACAGGGACAACTCGACAGCCTGGCCCGCGAACGATTCGAGGTCGATGCCCGCCCGCTCCCACCTGTAGGGCGTCGTCACCGTCTGCTCGTGCAGCACCTGCTCGGTTGCGCCGCCCGCCTTGACCGCGACGCGAAATGTCACCGGCCCGTCGTCCACCGACCCGATGCCGAGATCGAGCCACGGCCGCTCGGGCAGCGTCACGTTGAATGTCAACCTCTCTGGAACACGGCTGACGAGCGACTCGCGGTAGATCTCGCCGAGGCCCTGCCAGTTGACGCCGGAAGCCAGCGACGCGAGGTGCTCCTTGCGCAGGACCAGGCGTACCGATTCGATCTCGAACGTCGCACCCGTCGCGTCGGTTGGTCGAACGAGGATGTGCCTGACACGGGCGGCGGGGAGCGGCTGCGGGCTCGTCAGCGTGTACGTCTGGATCTCATCGCCCGGAGTCAGTGCGACGCTCATCTGGAACGGCCCGTTTCGGAGACCGCGCTCGACGGAGTCAAACGCCACGGGCCCTGGGCCCCGAGTTGCCACGGAGACGTTCGCCCCGGCAGATGCCTTCATCCGGATCTCGACTGAGTGAAACTGGTCGCGGTTGTCGAGGTCCCTGGTCCGCTCGAATCGGAGCAGGGGAAACTCGGACGCCGCACGCCCGGCGAGGCGGCCGTCCTTTACGGATGCGCCGCTCACGGCTTTGCTCGCCTCCCAGGGTTTGGGCGCCGCCGGGTTAGTCGGAGCCGGTTCCACCCGGTCGAAGCGCCACTCGGTTCGCGGCAGCGAACGCGCCGATTCGGTGACCGTGCCCTGCACGACCTCGGCCTTGAACAGGTCCACCAGACGAATCCCGAAAGCTTCCGGCGCGGACGTGCCGCCTCCACATGCGGCGGCCAGCATCGCCATCCAAACAGCAGCAAGCGCTCTCATCAGAGCCTCCAGGACATCACCTAGAAAGTGACGCGCAGCGGCTTTCTCAACGCAAAAGCGAACACCATCGTCGCGACAAAGTACACGATGAGCCAGTGGAGCTCCCAGCCGAACACCGCAATCGCGGCCTCCCGGTAGGCAATCGTAATCGACTCCAGAGGACCGTCGCCCGGAAGCGGCGGCTCGGAGGGGTACAACACGGCGTTGAGCAATCCGGCCTCGAGTCGTTCGGGAGACCGTCGGGCAAAGCCGTCCGACACGTGAAGTGTCTTCGCCACCCGCTGGCCGGCGATGTTGACCCTCAGCTCGAAGTTCCCAGGCGAGGTCGGTACGATCCGCCACACGAACTGCTTCAGCGCCGGGAACGACAACGAGGCCGTCTCGACTCTTACGGACTCCGGTGCCTCGAGCGAAGCCCCCTTCTGGTGCGCCCCCGGCGCGCCGTCACCCTGCCGCGCGGCGACGCCTTCGGCCGCGCCAGGCCTGAGCGTCGCGGTCACGAGGACCGGCCGATTGACCGGCACACCTTCGTATCCGTAATGAAACTGCAGTTGGGCGATGACCAGCGCGAAGGGAACGATCAACCACAGCATCGGGACGAGCGACAGGCGCAGGTACCTCAGATTGTGCCGAAGGATATCGCCTTGCGCCCGCAGGATGGCCCGGAAGTCGTCGTTGAACAGACGAATCTCGAACACCCCCGCGTGGATCTGCCGCTTGACGTCCGAGAGCGCCTGCTGGTTCGACGTCCTCTTGATGGCCAGCAGCATGACGACGGCAGTGATGACCGATACACCGAGGAGGCTCCACAGTGGCGGCACCTGTGCCAGCGGTCGAAGCAGCACGTCGAAAGTGCGATCGAGGGCGGCGTTCAGCGGCCACATAGAGGCATGTCAGGAGATGTAGCCCAGCCCCTTCAGCTTTTTCTTGATTTCCTCTTCTGAATCGGCTTCCTCGAGCTGCGCGATCTCCTTTTCGAGGGCGTGGGTGATGAACTCCTCGACCGACGAGTATCCCGCCAGGTCGGAGAACCTCTTGACCTTCGCCAACAGCGCCTTGTCGAGCTTGATGCCGGAGCCGAACATGGTCACTCCTTCCGCGGAAATCGATCGATGTCAAACTCGGCCAGGATGGACGCGGCCAATACCTGCAGGCTCGCCGCGGTTTTCTTGAGCGGGCGGCTCGACAGCAGGATACCGGGGACGGCGTCTGGGTTCATGCAGTGGTCGCCGCCCCACGGATCCGCATTATCAGTGAGGATCGCGCGGGGAAGGGCGCCGAGCGCCGACTCGTCCGACCCTCGCGTCCCCTTCGTGTACCCCACGATCAGGTCGGGAGCGAGGTCCAGGCTGCTCTCCACCTTGTAGACCGCCTCACGACGAAACACCTTGTCCACGGCCGGCCGCCCGGTCGTCGGATCGAGCGTGGAGGTGAGCGCGGCGGCGATCTCCTCGGCCAGCGCGTCCCGATCGCGCGGGTCCACGATGCCCTGCGCTTCGCGCCCACGAAGGTTGATGTACAAGCCGTTCAATCCGAGGCCGTACGCCCGCGTGCGCGACCAGTCCACGTTGGTGAACTGTCCCACGTCGTCCGCGTCGGCCAGATTGGGATTCCGAACGGTCAGATAGCCGCGATCTCTGAGCCAGCTGTTCAGATGGAACGAGCGCCGCCAGGACGTGAACCCGTGGTCGGACATCACCACCAGGAGGTCGTCGGGGCCAAGGCGTGAGGCCGCCTCGCCGACGATACGGTCCAGCCCTTCGTAGAGCTCTGCAACGACATGTTCGAACTGGCGATCAGCCTCGCTGTACGCCGGGTGCTCGGGATCGGTGGCCCGCCACATCATGTGCGAGACCTGGTCGACGTTGCCGAAATAGTAGAAGAGCAGGCCGTCGTCGAAACGGTCCAGCACGTAACGGAACTGCCGTTCGTTTTCGTCGGCGGTCAGTCGGGCCTGCGCGAGAAACTCCTGCGCAGACAGTACGCCGGTCCGCAGGCTCTTAGTATCGGCCGGCATGCCCTGCGTGTAGAACCGGCCGGTCGCGCGTGCCAGGTCGGTGGCGTACGCGTCGGGAGTCGAGATCGGCAGGGCCGGGCCGAGCGGGTCGATCTGAATCGGACTGACGTACAGCTCGAAGTACGGCTGGAGCGACTTGAGGTAGAAGCGGCACAGGCCGGCGATCTGCTGCGTCGGAATCAGATCGAGTTCGACGGGAACCCAGTCGCTCCACTCCCCCACGGCCAGCAGACGTTCTTCGCTCCCGATCACGAGCTTTGCAAACCGTCGCTCCGTGTCGATGTACGCCGCGAACTCTGCACGAGTCTTCGTCGGCTCGATGAGAAACGGGTTGTCCGGCCCTTCGATCGCCGAGCGCACCGCGCCGTCGGCCACGTCCACGGGCACGACGATGCCACCTGCCAGCGTCTTGCCGCCGAAGGCGAACGGCTCGGACGTAAAGAACGTGAACGTCCCGAGCGTCCCGATCATGTCGGGGGTGCCCATTCCGCTCAGCTCCCGCGTGGCCGTGCCGGATGGCGGAAAGTTGGCCGGCATCCTGATGATCGTCGTCTCGACACCGCGTTCTTCGAGCAGGTCCCAGAACGGCTCCCCGCGCCGCAGCAGCTCGACGCTCCCACCCTGGAGAGGAAACTGCCATCTCCCGATCTTCACGCTCCATCCGCCGCCCTGGGTTCTCGAGGTCGACTCGAACGGCACCATCGTCGTCGGGTCGCGGTGGATGAAGTCGAAGATGGCGTGTCGGCCCGGATCGAGGCCGGTGATAAAGGTCGACCACGCGACCGGACTCTGGGGGGGAATGGAGCTGGCGAGCGGGGTGAACCCACCGGACTTCGCGAGCCGCTCGAAATTCGGCAGGCGGCCCGCTGCAATCAGATCCCGCGTCAACTGGTAATCCACACCGTCAAACCCGAGGACGATGACACGACGACCGGTGCGGACGTGGCGCTGTCCGCAGCCGACGAGGGTGCCCGCGACGGCGAGGCTCAGGAGGATGGCGGCGATGTGACGCATTACGAGAGCGCCACCGCAAACGGCTGGCCGTCCATGTGAGCGGGCGGCTCGAGGCCGAAGAGGCGCAAGGCGGTGGGGGCGATGTCGATGAGCGATGGCTCCTCGGCGTCGATGTCGCGGTTGCAGAAGAAGACGCCGGGCACGAGCCGGGGATCGATGCAGTGATCGCCGCTCCACGCCTTCACGTTGTCTTCAAAGACCGGCCCCGAGACCATCCCGGTCGCCGAATCCCACGAGATGCGGTAGCCCGCGTTGTAGCCGATGAGAATGTCCGGGCCGTTTCCCAGGTACGGACCCGAGTACAGCTTCGTCGTGTCGAACGCCTCGCGGATGCCGACCTCGTTCTTTTCGTCGTCGGCCAGGCCCGTGAGCTTTCCGATGATCTCGGCCTTCAGCCGTTCGGCCTCCTCGCCCGGCGAAACGATGCCGGACTGTTCGCGGCCGCGGATGTTCAGGAACATGCCCGTCAGGCCGATGCAGTAGGCCCTGGTCGTCGACCAGTCGACGTCGCGCAGCCATTCGGCGCTGCCATCGGCGCCGTTGCGGAGTGCCAGGTATCCCTCGCGGTGCAGCCAGGCGTTGAGATTCACGCCGCGGCGGAACGAGCTGAAACCGTGGTCGGAAATCACCATCAGCACGTCGCCCTCGCGGATCTCCTTGAGCACGTCGCCGACCATCGCATCGTTATGCTTGTAGAGCTCCCGGATCGCGTCCCGGTGCTCGGCCTGCTCGCGGCCCCTGGCGGCGGGGTGGCCCTTCTCGATGTACCGCCAGAACATGTGCTGGATGCGATCGGTCGCGTCGAACACGCAGACCAGCGATCCGCGGCGGAGGCGGCTCAACGCCGAGAAGAACATCGACCGCCGCTCGCGATCGATGTCGTAGGTCTGCTGGAGAAAGGTGCCGTCGCTCGTCACGCCCTCGTTGAGCGCCCAGGTGTCCTCGGCGAGGCCGAGCGTCGAGTAGGCGCCGATGCGCTTCGCGAGGTACGTCGCGTAGTACGACGGGTGGGAGATCGGCATCGCCGGGCTTTCCGGGTCGAGATTGATCGGCGAGACGTACAGCGAGAAGTGCTCGTCCATCTCCAGCACCTGGAACCTGGCGATGGCCGAGACGTTCACGCCCGGCGCGGCGTGGAATCGCAGCGTGATCCAGTCGCTCAGCTTTCCGGGTTCGAGCTCGATCGACGACCCGTTCACGCTCGCCCGGACGCGCCTGCCCGCCCTGTCGAGCGCCAGCGTCATCGGGATCGTCATCGCCGGGTGCCCGGCGACGAACATGTTCTCGGGTCCCTGAATCTCGGTGACGATGCGGTCGGCGCGCGACTCGACGGGGATGCGGATGCCGCCCTCCTTGAAGCGCGCGCCTGGCGGTCGAGTTGTGAACAGGAGAAACGTGCCCTGCGTGCCAAGCAGATCCGGGACGCACATGGCACTCAGCTGGGCGCCGTAGAACCGATCGGGAGGGAACGTGATGGGGACCCGGAGCACAGTGCTCCAGATCCGGTGCTCGCCCAGGATTGTCCAGAACGGCTTCGACTTACGCAGCAGCCGCAGCTCCGGCCGGTGGCGGGGAATTCGATACCGTCCGAACCGGAAGAACCGCTCCACCGAGCCGATTTTCGTCGACGACAGCATCGGCAGATACGTACGCCGATCGCGGTCGAGGAAGTCGAAGATGTTGTGGCGCGGCGGATGCGTGCCGGTGCTGAAGGACGACCAGGCCACTGGCGACACCGACGGAAACGTCGTGCGCAGGCGGCGGTAGCTGCCCATTTGCGCCAGGCGCGCAAAATTCGGCAGCTCTCCCTCCTTCATGAACTGGTCGGTCAGCTTGGGATCCTGACCGTCGAAGCCCACGACGATCAGGCGGCCGATGAGGGGCTTCACGGCACGCTCGCGACGCAGAAAGCGCCACAGCATCCGGAACGGCCAGATGAGCAGGGATGCGAGGGCGACGAGGATCGTGGTAAAGACGACGAGAAACGACGAGAGCACCGCGAAGCCCGCGCCCGGCCCGATGTACGCC
>CAZCEL010000072.1:0-5808 GCA_964497175.1 uncultured Bifidobacteriaceae bacterium | reverse complement strand
GTGTCGAGCTGACGATCCTCGTAGCGCTGGTAAATGTACGCCTCGGCCGCCGAGGGCAGCACGAGAAGCGCGCCCAGCGCGAGGGTGGACGCGAGCCATGTCATTCGCACCGATTTCCACCAGCTGAGCATCATGCGTGGACCTGCAATAGTGTGATATAAGCGGCAGCGCAGTCTACACCACTCCCGTGCCCCGGCACCGTCATTTGTACACCGGCGTGGAATCCCACTTCATATCCGGCAGCACCCGGTGAACGTCCTCGAGCGCCTCACGCGTCGTGTTCGTTACGGGCAGCCGATTGTTGTCGTGTCGGGGCTGCCCCGCTCGGGGACCTCGATGGCGATGAAGATGCTCGAGGCAGGGGGCGTTCCCGTGCTCATCGATGGGATCCGCACCGCCGACCACAGCAATCCCAAAGGCTACTACGAGTTCGAACCGGTGAAGGAGCTCGACAAGGGAGGCCGCCTCGCGTGGCTGCCCGAGGCGCGGGGGAAGGCCGTCAAGATCATCTCGTTCCTGCTGACCTATCTGCCGGAGACCTACGACTACCGAGTCGTCTTCATGGAGCGGGATCTGGACGAGGTGATTGCCTCGCAGGACAAGATGCTGATCAGCCGCGGCGAGGAGCGACACGCAAACGGCGCCGATGGCATGAAGCAGGCCTACGCGACGCACCTCAAGAAGGTCGATCGATTCTTGGCCAGCCGCCGATGCTTTGCGACACTGCGCCTGCAATACCGCGCGGTCGTCGACCATCCGTCCGAGGAGGCGCGGCGGCTCAATCAGTTCCTGGGAGGCCGCCTCGACATCCCGCGGATGGCGCAGGTGGCCGACCGCGAGCTGTACCGCAACCGCAAGGCGGCGCCACCTGCATGATCGATCTTCACCTCCACACAACTGCTTCCGACGGATTGTGCACACCGGAATACCTTGTCGAGCGGGTGCGTCAGGTCGGGATCACCACGCTCGGGGTCGCGGACCACGACACCATGGACGCGGTGCCGGCCGTCGCGGCGGCCGCGGCCCGGTACGGCCTGACCGTCGTGCCCGCCATCGAGGTGACCTCGGTGCACGAGGGCAAGGACGTTCACGTCCTCGGATATTTTCTGGAGGCCGGGGCGCCCATGCTCGCCGCGCTGATCGGCGGCCAGCGGGCGGCCCGCGTCGAGCGCGCCTACGAGATCGGCCGCCGGCTCGCACGTGCCGGAGTGCCCATCGATGTCCAGGCGCTGCTCAGCGCGCCCGAGTCGCGTGGGACGACGTCCATCGCGCGCCCGATGCTGGCCCGCGCTCTTGTCACCGCAGGCCACGTCACGTCGGTGGCCGAGGCCTTCGACCGTTTCCTGGGCGAGAACGGTCCGGCGTTCGTACCACACCACGGGCCATCGCCATCGGACGCCATCGCCGCGATTCGCGCAGCCGGCGGCATCGCCTCGCTTGCGCATCCAGGCACGCTTGGCCGGGATGATTTGATTCCAGGGCTGCGCGAAGCCGGGCTGGCCGCCATCGAGGCGTACCACAGTGCGCACGATCCCGAAACCACGAAACGGTATCTGTCGGTTGCCCGTGAGTACAATCTCGCCGTGAGCGGTGGCTCGGATTTTCACGGCGATGGGGCCCGTCGATCGGAGTACTTCGGCGTCGTGTCGTTGCCGCCCGACGAGTTCGATCGGCTGAGCGCCCGCGCCGAACGCGCGCGCGCGAAGAAGAGCTAGTGTCCCTCGCCGTCGAGTACGCGTCGGACCGAAAACTCCGGGAGCGCAACAAGCTGCACTACCGCTTCAGCCATTGGCCCATCTGGATCTTCGTCTTCTTCATCGCACCGGGGCCGCTCACCTTCGACCTCTTCGAGCGCGGATTCGACTCGCGGATGGCGCTGTGGCTCTTGGCGGTGATCGCGGGCACGGGCCTGGCCGGCCTGCGGGGGCGGCTCCCGGGCGTCGAGCCGAAGCCCTACATCATCCGCTTCACCGAAGATCGGCCCAACCCGCTGTACCGGCGCATCTGCTACACCTTCGCCTGGAGTGAGGTCGTGACGTTCGCCGTCCTGAACACGACGGGGCTGGCGATCGCGGCCCTCACCGGAGGCTGGTATCTGAAGGAGATCTACCGGTTCGGGTACTTTCCGATCGCCGGTTTCATCCTGCTCCTTGGCGCCCTCGGCTGGCTGCCGCGCGTGAAACTGTCGACCAAGGGGGAGGGCCACGAGCGGCGCTACTTCTACGGATCGGTCTGGGCGGTGTGCTGGGCGCAGCCGGTTCTGTGGCTGTCGTGGAAGGCCCTCCCGCAGACGCGACCGTTCGATGCGCTGAAGCTGGCGATCTTCCTCGGAATCCTGGGATACGTCGCCACGCTCGCGCGACGCGGGCGGTTGCCCCGGACCAGGCCGATCGTCCCCGGAGAACTGGCGGTCTCCGACTGATGACGTGATACACTTTCAGTCCGATCTCGTTGGTTCCACTGGAGTTTTCACCATGTCCGGCCATTCCAAGTGGCACTCCATCAAGCACAAGAAGGGCGCGGCGGATGCGAAGCGGGGCAAGATCTTCACGCGCCTCATCAAAGAGCTGACCGTCGCCGCCCGTGCCGGCGGCGGCGATCCCGACGCCAATCCCCGGCTGCGCACCATCATCGCCGAGGCCAAGGCGCAGAACATGCCGGCCGACAATATCAAGCGCGCGATCCGGCGCGGCACCGGGGAGGAGCCGGGCGTCTCGTACGAAGAGGTGCAGTACGAAGCCTACGGACCGGGCGGCGCCGCGCTCATCATCGACATGCTCACCGACAACAAGAACCGCGCGGTGGGCGAAATCCGTCACATCCTGACCAAGCACGGCGGCAACCTCGCCGAGACCAACGCCGTCGCCTGGATGTTCGCCAAGCGCGGCTACATCGTCATCGCCAAGAGCAGAGCGCGTGAGGACGACCTGATGGCCGTCGTCATCGACGCCGGCGGCGACGATCTGAGAGACGACGAGGACAACTGGGAAGTGCTCTCGGCGCCGGACGCCTTTCCGCAGGTACTCGAGGCGGTCAAGAAGCTCGGCATCGAACCCGATGTGGCCGAAGTGTCGATGCTGCCGCAGAACTACCTGAAACTGGAGGGCAAGCAGGCGCAGCAGATGGTCAAATTGATGGACGCGCTCGACGATCACGACGATGTCCGGCATGTCTGGTCGAACGTCGACATCGAGGAGAAGGAGATAGAGGCCTCGCTCGCGTGAGGATCTTCGGCATCGATCCCGGCTCCGAGCGCACCGGTTACGGCTGCGTCGAGACCGACCTCGCGCGGCACCGGCTGGTGATCAGCGGCGCGATCAGAACGTCTCCCGCCGCATCGTTCCCTGACAAGCTGTTGAGGATCCACACCGCGCTCTCCGGGTTGCTCGAACGGTGTCGGCCGGATACCGTGGCCATCGAGAACCTGTTTCATGCCAGCAACGCCCGGAGCGCGTTGAGACTGGGGCATGCGCGCGGCGTGGCGATGCTGGCTGCCGTCGAGGCAGGGCTTCCGGTCGTCGAGTACACGCCCGCGGAGGTCAAGCGCGCGGTCGCCGGCTACGGGCGAGCCGAAAAGCACCAGGTGCAGCAGATGGTGAAGCTCCTGCTGGGCCTGACCGCGCTGCCGGTCCCGCACGATGCGGCCGACGCCCTGGCGGTGGCGATCTGCCACGTGCACTCGATGACGCCCCGGCGGAACGGCGCGGGCCCTGCTGGAGGGAGATCCTCCTTGACGAGCTGGCGCCAGTATCGGCCGGTTCGCTCGTGATCGCCTACCTCCGGGGACGAATTCTCGAGAAGCACCCGAACCGTCTCGTCGTCGACGTCGACGGTGTGGGTTACGACGTGTTCGTGCCGCTGTCCACGTTCTACGGTCTGGGCGCCGAGGGCGCCGACGTGACGCTCAGGATTCACACGCATGTGCGCGAGGATGCGCTCGCGCTGTACGGCTTCCTGACGCGTCTCGAGCAGGATCTCTTCGAGCGGCTCATCGCGGTCAGCGGCATCGGCCCGAAAGTCGCGCTGGCGGTCCTGTCGGGCATCGAGCCGCCGGAGCTGATCCGCGCGATTGAAGGAGGCGACCTGGCGCGTCTCACGGCCATTCCCGGGGTCGGGAAGAAGACTGCCGAGCGCATCGTGCTCGAGTTGAAGGACAGACTCCCGCGCGCCGGGGTCGGGACCGGCCCCGCCGGAGACGGCGCAGGCGAGGCGGGTCCGCGCCTGCGCGGGGATCTGCTCTCGGCCCTGATCAACCTGGGGTATCATCGGCCGCTCGCGGAACGCGCCGTCGAGTCGGCGCTGAGGTCGACGCCGGACGCCGATTTCGAGCGCACGCTGAAGCAGGCGCTGCGGGAGCTGGCGCGTTCCTGACACCTATGGACGATCGCATCGTCACCGCTGCTCGTGTCGACGAGGACGCGCAGTATGAGGCGGGGCTCCGGCCGCGCGCCCTCGACGAGTACATCGGCCAGAACCGGGTGCGCGAGAACCTGCAGGTGTCGATCGCGGCCACTCGCAGGCGGGGCGAAGCCCTCGATCACGTTCTGCTCTACGGGCCGCCGGGCCTCGGGAAGACGACACTGGCGTACGTGATTGGCAACGAACTGGGCGTGCCGGTGCGCGCGACGTCGGGACCCGTGATCGAGAAGCCGGGGGATCTGGCGGCTATCCTGACGAATCTCGGCGAGCGCGAGGTGCTCTTCATCGACGAGATCCACCGGATGCCGCCCACGATAGAAGAGATCCTGTACCCGGCGCTGGAGGACTACGAGCTCGATATCGTGATCGGCCAGGGGCCGAGCGCGCGGTCGGTGAAGGTGCCGCTCCAGAAGTTCACGCTCATCGGCGCCACGACGCGCGCGGGCCTGCTCACCTCGCCGCTGCGCGCCCGGTTCGGGATCGTGCACCGGCTCGAGTTCTACGAGGACGCCGATCTCGAGGACATCGTGCGCCGATCGGCCCGCATCATGGCCGTGCCCATCGAGGGGGCCGCTGCTGCGGAGCTGGCGCGGCGATCGCGGGGCACGCCCCGCATCGCCAACCGGCTCCTGAGGCGCGTGCGCGATTACGCGCAGGTCCGCGCCGACGGTACCATCACGCTCGAGGTGGCGGGCGCTGCACTCAAGCTGCTCGAGGTCGACGAGCACGGGTTCGACCAAATCGATCGAAAGCTGCTCAGAACGATCATCGACAAGTTCGGGGGCGGGCCGGTCGGCATCAACACCATAGCCGCCGCGATCAGCGAAGAGAAGGACGCCATCGAGGACATCTACGAGCCGTTTCTGATCCAGATTGGCTTTCTGGACCGGACGCCGAGGGGCCGCGTCGCGACGCCCCGGGCCTACGGCTACTTCGGGTTGCAGACGCCCGGGAGGGATTCACGACTGTGGTGAACACCGAGGGGACCGCCCAGGGTCGGAGCCCGGAGGGACGGCGGCCGGGCGGCCGCCCGACGACCATTGCGGCCCTGGCGACGTACGTACCGCCGCGCCTGCTGACCAACAGCGACCTCGAGAAGCTCGTGGACACGAGCGACGAGTGGATTCTGCAGCGCACGGGCATTCGCGAGCGCCATGTCGCCGATGAGGGCGTGGCCACGTCCGATCTCGCCAAGGAGGCGGCGCTCAAGGCCCTGGAGCGCGCCCGTCTGACTCCCGACGACATCGGACTGATCGTGGTCGGCACGGTCACGCCGGACATGATGTTCCCGAGCACGGCGTGTCTGCTCCAGCACAAGATCGGGGCGCATCATGCGTGGGGTTTCTGTCTCTTATACACATCTCCGAGCCCACGAGACTAGGCATGATC
>CAZCEL010000071.1:0-14256 GCA_964497175.1 uncultured Bifidobacteriaceae bacterium | reverse complement strand
GGAACCTGGTCAAACGCGCCATCCGCGGCACCGGCACGGCGGCGACCACGTAGCGGCACAATCCAAGTCGCGGATTCGATCGGTATTTCAGGCGGACCCAGGTAGGGTCTGCCGCCGCGTGGGCTCCCAGGCCACGCGACAGCCACGCGGGCCGTCGACACGGCGGTCGGCGAGCCGCGATCTCGCACTCGAGGGGGACTCTATGGATTTTTTGACGTGGGGCCGTAATCCGTGGGGGGAGCGGATCCTCACGCACGTCTCGTGGGACCTGTTGTGGGCCTCGCTCTTCGCCGGTCTGATGTTCCTGGTCGCGCACGCGAGCTACATGATCCTGTCGGCACACCGCAAGCGGAGCGCAGCGGAAACCGACGCGCTCGAAGCCGCGAACAGGGATCTGCCGGTTCACATCGAGCGCCACTCGATGATGGCCCGGCTCTTCCACTGGGTCATGGCCGCATCGATGTTCGTGCTGCTCTTCACCGCCTTTCTGCCGATCGTCGGCATCAGATTCGCGTGGGTACAGTGGCACTGGATTGCGGGCCTGGTGCTGACCGGCTCGATCATCTACCACATCATCCACGCGACATTCTGGCTCGACTTCTGGTCCATCTGGGTCGGCCCCAAGGACATTCCGGAGTTCAAGGCCGAGCTGATGCGCGAGCTCGGTAAGGAGGTGCCAGGCCCCAAACCGGGCAAGTACCCCCTGGGCAACCGCCTCTATCACCTCGCGATTCTCGTCGTCGGCTTTGGCGTCGTGATCACGGGCCTCTTCATGATGCCCCGCGTGAGGACGCCGCTCTTTACCCGCGATCCGTATCTCTTCAGCGACGGCACGTGGGGTCTGACCTACGTGCTGCACGGCGCCACCGGCGTGGCGCTCGTGGGGCTGGTGATCGCGCACATCTACTTCGCCGTCCGCCCAGACAAGTGGTGGATTACCAAGGGCATGATCTACGGCTGGATTACCCGCCGCAACTACCTCGAGTACCACGACACAGGCCGCTGGAACGTTCGAGGAGGCAAGGCCCCGGCAGGACGGGTGTGAGCGGCATCCTCGACGAGGCCCGAGCCGAGCTCAACTCGCGGTGCGACTCGATAGAAGAGTGCTATGAGTACATGCTCGCGTACGCGGGACAGGGCCTTCCCACCGAGCCTGGCGGTGGCAGCGGCAGTCAGATCCGCGACTTCCTGACCAAGTGCGACGCGGCCCTCAGCGGGCTCGCTGATTTCCTCACGGGATTCGTGGGGCGCCTGAACGTCAAGTCGATGGAGCCCTACCGGGCGTTCATGGCGGTCATCGACCGGGACGCCCGCGACGCGCAGGCGGCCGTCCGGCTCGTGCTCGCGCAGCCGTCGATCGGCTCGCAGCTGGTCGACAACCTGAACGCGTCCATCCACCTGCGCGCGCTCTTGACCGACCTCTTCCTGATCGACGAGGTGCTGAAGACACACCGGAGGGCCTGACGGACCTCCTGACGGCGCTCCGGTCCGACGGCCATGTATTCGCGGCGGAACTGCGGCCGCCACGTGCCGAGCTTGCCGCGAGCGAAGGCATGGATGCCTGGATCGACACCTACCATGCGGTTCGCCGGCTCACGCGGGCAGGGACCTTCGTCTTTCTCACCGACAGCGCCGTCGGAGCCGCCGAGGAGGACAATCTGCGTCATCTGGTCACCAACCTCGGGCGCGACGTGCCCCGCGAGCGCATCGTGCCCTTTCTTACGACCAAGCACTCGCTCGAGTACTGTCTGTCGTACGCCGAGCGCGCGCGGCAGAACGGGTTTCCGGCTCTCGTGGTGCTGGGAGGCGACAGGACGGTGGGCGCGCCGCGGTGCGTGGAGCACGGGTGGGAGCTCCGGGAGCAGTTGAGGGCACGCGACCCGACACTCGTGCTCGGAGGATGGGCCAATCCCCATGCGGACGCCGAGGAGCAGGTCCGGCACCTGTCAGTCGCCAGCTTCAGCGCCGAGTTCTATCTCACGCAGGTCGTGAGTCATCACCAGATCGGACGCGTGCGGCGGTTTCTCGATGCAGCCGGGCGGCGCCGGCTCACCATGCCCGGCGTGTTCGGCGTGTTTTTCTACCGGAGCGCGAGCCCGCGCACGCTTCGTGTGCTCGAAAGCTTCCTGCCGGTTCCGTCCGAGGACCTGACGCGGGAATTCGCAGGCGGCGTCTCTCCTGAGGACGTGTGTGCGCGCACGGTGCGTGCGCTTCTCGATGCGGGCGTCCAGCATATGTATATAAGCAACCTGCCGGTGCTGCGCGCGCAGGCCGTGCTCGGGGCGATTCTAGAGAAGGCCGGTATCGTCTAGCGCTGTCGTCAGCTCACCGGACGTGGCGTCCGCCGTCGACCCGGATGGTCTCACCGGTGATGAAATCGCTGTCGAGCAGGGCCAGCACGGTCTTGACGATCTCCTGCTCGCCGCCCCAGCGGCCGAGGGGTGTGGCCTCCTCCACGGAGCGGAATGCCGTGGCCGACGTTCCGGGCGGCGCGAGGATTGGCCCCGGCGCCACGGCGTTGACCAGGATGTTGTCGGAGGCCAGTTCGAGCGCCAGCGCCTCGGTGAGCGCAATGACGCCGGCCTTGGCCACGTAGTACGGAAGGAAGCCGCGATACCGGGGGCGGCCGCTCCGCGCGATCCAATCGCTGAAATTGACGATGCGGCCGCCGCCCTGAGCGCGCATGTATGGCACGGCGGCGCGCGCGCAGAGGAAGGCGGCCCGCAGGTCGACTTCGAGGACGCCGTCCCAGTCGCCGACTTGCAGGTCGTCGAACGCACGCTGCTCGTACACCGACGCGGCGTTGATCAGCACGTTGAGCCGCCCGAGCGCTTCGACGGCGCTGGTGATGAGGCCCTGACACGCGTCGGGCGACCGCAGATCGGCCTGCAGCACGGCGGCGCACCCGCCGCCTCTGCGAATTGTCTCGGCGGCGTCCTCCGCTTGGAGCGCCGAGCGCGAGTAGGCGAGGGCCACATGCATGCCGCGCCTGCCCAGCTCGACGGCCACCGCGGATCCGATCCGCCTGGTACCGGTGACGAGTGCGACCTTGCCAGTCAGTTCCATGTGCATTCAGGTACAGGAGCGTGACGCGAGAACCCTGGCCGATCGTACAGGATCTCGTGCTTCCAGCCCTGGCCGGCGGGTCGAACAGCGACAGAAGTCAGGCCGAGAGCGGCCATTCCCGCACGCAGAACGCCTCGCCGTGGAAGAGCCGCGACATAATGATGGCAATCATTGCTTCTTGCTTGCGGAGGATCGCCATGTCACAGACCGCGGAGACGGTTGGGTTCATTGGCCTCGGTGTCATGGGCAAGCCCATGGCCCGGCACCTGCTCTCGAAAGGTTATCCACTGGTCGTCCACAATCGCAGCCGCCCGGCCGTCGACGCGCTGGTTGAGGCGGGCGCCGTCGGCGCCGCGAGCGCTGCGGAGGTCGCGCGTCTGTCAACCATCGTGATCACCATGCTGCCCGACACGCCTGACGTCGAGCAGGTACTGACGGGGCAGGGCGGCGTACTGCCGGCACTGAAGCCCGGATCGGTGGTCATCGACATGAGCAGCATCTCACCGGTGGCGACTGGACGTCTCGCCGCTGAGGTCGCCGAGGCGGGCAGCACGATGCTCGACGCGCCGGTCAGCGGCGGCGAGATTGGCGCGATCAATGCGACGCTGTCGATCATGGTTGGCGGCGACGAGTCGGCATTCACGCGGGTGCGCCCGGTTCTCGAATGCATGGGTAATCCCGAGCGCATCGTGCACATCGGCCCGGTCCCCGGCGCTGGTCAGATCTGCAAGGTCTGCAACCAGGTTGCGATTGGCGGGGCGCTTGCCGGCGTCAGCGAGGCGTTCGCGCTGGCCGGGAAGGCGGGCGTCGACCGGGGACGCGTCCGACAGGCGCTGCTTGGCGGCTTCGCGGCCAGCCGCGTGCTCGAGGTGCACGGGGAACGCATGCTGACGGGAAACTACGCTCCGGGCTTTCGAGCCCGCCTCTATCAGAAGGATCTCCGGTTGGCGGCGGAGGTGGCGGGAGCGCTCCAAATCGCGCTCCCGGGCACCGCGCTGGTCGGCCAGCTCGTCAACGCCCTCCTTGCTGCGGGTGGTGCCGATCTCGACTACTCGGCCGTGGGAACGGTGGTATTCGGGTTGGCCGGGATCGGCCGCGCTCTCAAGGGCCCGGAGTCCGCCTGATGGCGGCCGAGGGCCCTCGACGGGGATCGCGCACGCGGGAGGGTCAACCTGCGCCGTCGTCCTCGAGACACTCGAGCAGTTCGGTCAGTGCCTCGATTTCGTTCCGGGCCGCGTAGAGGATCGCGCGTTTCTCCTGCAGGGTCGGACGGGACCATGCCTCGCCGTCAAGTCGCACCTGCCCCTCGGGGGACACCTCCACAACCACGGCGTCCATCGGCTCGACGTACAGTCGCATGAGGGTGATTGTCTCATCCTCGTGAGATAATCGAGGGTTCCATGGCGGCCCTCTTTCCGTTCCGTGCGCTGCGCCCGCGACCGGGCGACGCCGCGAAAATCGCCGCGGTTCCCTACGACGTCGTCAGCGCCGACCAAGCGCGGGCGCTGGCCGAAGGGAACCCTCTTAGCTTTCTTCGCGTCTCGCGTGCCGAGATCGAGCTGCCGCCCGGCGAGCCTTATGCCGACGCGGTGTACGAACGCGCCGCACTGAACTTCTCCACCCTGCGAGAGAAGGCGCTGGTGGTCGAGGCCTTGCCCGCGCTCTACATGTATCGTCTGACGTTGGGCGATCACACGCAGCTCGGGCTGGCCGGATGCTTTTCGCTCGAGGAGTACGACCGCAACATCATCAGGAAGCACGAGCGCACGCGACCTGACAAGGAGCACGATCGCACACGCCACATGCTGGCGCTGAGGGCCCAGAGCGGTCCGGTCTTCCTCATCTATCGGGCGTCGGTCGACATCGGCGACATCGCCCGGCACGCGATCGACAGCGAGCCGCTTTTCGACTTCACCGCCGAGGACGGCGTTCGGCACACGCTGTGGACAGCGGATACGGCCGATCGCGACGGCTTGGTGCGGGCGTTCTCCCGCGTCGAGCGTCTGTATATCGCCGATGGCCATCACCGCGCGGCGAGCGCTGCGCGGGTCCGGCACGAGCTGGCGGCTTCCGAGCCGGCGCTCGGGGAGGTTCCCTCTGGCGCCGACTTCAATACCCTGCTTGCGGTGGCGTTTCCTCACGACCAGGTTCAGGTGCTTGCCTATCACCGGATCGTGAAGGATCTCGGCGGCCGGACTCCCGAGCAGTTCATCGCAGAGGTCGACGCGCGCTTTGTCGTCGTGCCGGGCGGTGCGGCGCCCCAACGGCGAGGTGCGATGGGAATGTACGTTGCCGGGAGATGGTACGGCATTCATCCGCGGGTCTCGTCAGACGCCTCGTCGAACCTCGTCGGGTCGCTCGATGTCAGCGTGCTTCAGGACCAGTTGCTCGCGCCGGTGCTGGGCATCGTGGATGTCCGCACCGACAGACGCATCGATTTTGTCGGGGGCGTGCGCGGCACGCGCGAGCTCGAACGCCTGGTCGACTCCGGGCGCGCGGCGGCGGCGTTCTCAATGTTCCCCGTCGACGTGGCCGATCTCATGGCCGTGGCCGACCTGGGCGCGATGATGCCGCCCAAGTCGACCTGGTTCGAGCCAAAGCTTCGCGACGGGCTGCTGATTCACCTCATCTGAACATGCATCGCATCTACAACTTCTCCGCGGGTCCCGCCGTGCTCCCTGTCGAGGTGCTCGAAGAGATTCAGCGCGATCTCGTCGCCCTGCCCGGCGTGGGGATGTCGATTCTCGAGATCAGCCACCGATCGAAGACCTTCGAGTCGATCCTGGCGCAGGCAGAGGCTGATGTCCGAACGCTCGCCGGCGTCCCGTCCAATTACCGCGTGCTGTTCCTCCAAGGCGGCGCGAGCCTGCAGTTTTCCATGGTGCCGATGAACCTGCTCGATCCGGATGGGACCGCCGATTACATCGATTCGGGCTCCTGGGCGGACAAGGCGGCGAAGGAGGCGCGCAAGGTCGGCGGCGTCAACATCGCGGCATCGACCAAGGCGGATGGGTACGCGAGGATTCCTGCCCAGGCAGACCTGGTCCTCTCCCCCGGCGCCGCGTACGTTCATATGACGTCGAACAACACCATCGAAGGCACGCAGTACGCGCAGCTTCCCGACGTCGGCGATCGTCGGCTGGTGAGCGACGCCTCGTCCGACCTGTTCAGCCGTCCAATCGACGTGTCCCGGCACGCCCTGATCTATGCCGGCGCGCAGAAGAACCTGGGACCTGCTGGCGTCACAGTCGTGATTATCCGCGACGACCTGCTGGGGCGTTCCATCGCGAAGAAGGCGTCGCTGCCGACCATGTTGAACTACGCGGTGCACGCCGAGAACCGATCGCTCTACAACACGCCGCCCTCGTTCGCCGTCTACGCGCTGGGTCTGGTGATGAAGTGGCTCATCCGCACGGGCGGCCTCGCCGCGCTTGCCGACGTCAACGCACGCAAGGCGGCGCGGCTGTACGCGGAAATCGACAGGAGCGGCTTCTATCGCGGCGTGGCGCAGCCGGGCAGCCGGTCGGCCATGAACGTGACGTTCCGTCTGCCGACCGAGCAGCTCGAAACGCTCTTCGTCAAGGAGTCGACCGCCTCCGGGCTCGACGGTCTCAAGGGTCATCGATCGGTCGGCGGCATGCGCGCGTCGCTCTACAACGCGTTTCCTGAAGCCGGCGTGGACGCGCTGGTCGCGTTCATGCGGGAATTCGAGCGCACGCGCGGGTAGTGAGTGCGCCCACGCGCGCGCACGTGCAGACGGCTCCGGGTTCGAGCGAGCGATCGGGTGCGCCGATGACCGTCAGCGGCTGTCGCTACTGTGCGCCGCTTCGCTCAGCCGCTTCTGCAGTCTGTAGAAGGTCCACACGCTGAAGAGCACGACCAGCGCACCCAGGCCGAGGAACAACAGGGCGCGCCGCTCGATGAAGCTGGCCCCCAGATAGATCGTGGCAAGGGCGAAGGGAAGCTCGGCGAGCGCCAGCGCCATCACGAATTTGGCAAAGCGATACCGCACCAGTCCCAGCAAGTATCCCGGCACCTCGGACGGCAGCGCCATCTGAAAGAGAAGGACCAGGGAGAAGGGCGCCTGCATCGAGATCTGCTTCTCGTAGCGGCTGAGGAGCGCGCCCGAGGTCAACGAGGTCACCACGGGCCGACCGAGGTATCGTCCGATGCCGTACGCGCACACGCCGCCCAGCGTCCAGCCGCTCCACAGCAGCAGGAGACTCAGGGGTTCTCCCCACGTATGCACGGCGACCGGCGTGATGAGGGCCGTGGATACGAACGCGAGCATGGCCGACACCGCCGCGAACGCGACAAAGAGCGAGGTGCCTGAGACCGGATGAGCGGTGATGATCTCTTCGACCGTTGTCAGCAGGGCCACGAGCGCTGCGTACAAGGTGTCTGACATCGTGATGAGCACTGCGCCCGCCACGAGCAGCGCGAGAATCAGGCCGCGCGTCCACTGAGCGGACAGCATCCGCCTCGATTGGGACTTGATTGGCGTGGACTCCATGAAGGGGGCGCACCAATGTTACATCTCCGCGCGCGGGAAGTTCCACCGGGCCGGGACTCGCGCCGGCAAACCTGTGAGATGTGTCATGGTGTCGCTGCTAGCGCTCCGCGGGCTTGCCCCCGCGTCGCCGGCGCCGCCGCCGTCGGCGAAACCTGGTCGGCTGCTGATCGGCGGCGCTCTGCTGCGCGTCGTCGGACGTGGCGTGGTCGAGGGCCGCCTCCTGCCAGTGTGAAACGAGATCGGGCGAGCCGCCGTGAATATCCATCCACGTGAGCGCGTCGCGAAAGATCTCCCGATGGATGAGCGCACGCCTGGACCTGGCGTGGGCTCCAGGCTCGCCGAGCCGCCGCTGCAGGGCGAGTATCTGGCGCAGCCGCTCGAGATCCCCTCGCGCCAGTGGCAGGTTGCCCAGTCGCGGCCCCGCCGTCCGGGGATCGCTTCCCTCGCCCTGACGGAGCGTGCGAAGCCGGTCTGCATCGGGTGGAAGGCCGAGCGGAACGAGCAGGCTTCCAAGCAGGACGGCGTTGGTCATCGTGTCGGGCTGGCGGTCAAACCGCCGGCGGTAAGCGTCGAGCGCCTCGAGCGAGCGCCACAATGGCTCATCGGCCCCGCGATGGATCTCCGGCGAAATCGGTTCGAGCAGCCCCGCGTCGGCCATCATGCGAAACGTCTGTTCCGCCGCACCCGCCCGGAGGATCTTGTAGACCTCCTCGAGCAGCCGAGGGGGCGCGCTGCGCGCAATTTCCTGCCGGTGAGCACCGATGGCCTCGAGGACCGGCGCATCGATGAGGAAGTCGAGCCGCGCCGCCAGAGCGACCGCGCGCAGCATCCGGACCGGGTCCTCCATGAACCGCACGTGCGGATCCCCAATCGATCGCACGACGCCAGCCCGCAGGTCGTCGAGGCCGCCCACGTGATCGATCAGGGAGAACGAGTCGATGTCGTAGAAGAGCGCGTTGATTGTGAAGTCGCGCCGGTAGGCGTCCTCCTGCGGCGTGCCGAACGTATTGTCGTGAGACGGATGCTGTGGCTCCGACGTGGGCAGGCTCTGGGCGGGCTCGCCGCCCGCCTGCGCCTGGCGTCGGAACGTGGCCACCTCGATGACCTTGGGCCCGAACCGCACGTGCGCGAGACGGAACCGCCGGCCGATAATCCAGCAGTTGCGAAACAGCTTCTTGACCTGGTAGGGATGAGCCGAGGTCCCGATATCGAAGTCCTTGGGCTGTCGGCCGAGCAGCAGATCGCGAACGCTGCCACCCACCAGATACGCCACGTGATTAAACTGGCGCAGCCGGTAGAGCACTTTCAGCGCGTCCGCGTCGATGTCGCGGCGCGACACGCTATGCTCGTTCCGTGGAACGACCCTGGGCTCGACCATCTCGTCGCATTGTACCAAGAGCGTCAGTTTCTGAAGATAAGACCCAACGTATCAATACGTTAGAGAAACAGATGGCTGTGGTGCTACCATCGGCTCCGTGAGGTGCCGGCTCGCCGCGGGCTATCTGGGGCTGCTGCTCGGCTCGACCCTGTACGCGGCCGATCCGCATGAGGCGATTGTGAAGGCGCGCCTGCACTACAACCGCGGCGAGTTCGAGGCGGCCGTGGCGGCGGCCGACGAAGCCCGGCTCAGTCCCGACCGCGCCGACAGCGCCGATCTGATTGCGGCCAGGGCGTATCTGGAGCGATTTCGCTCGACCGCTGCTCCAGAGGACCTGACCGCCGCGCGCGAGCGTCTGCGACGAATCGCGGCCGATCGCCTTGCGCTCCGTGAGCGTACCGAGCTTGCCGTGGGTCTGGGCGAGGCCTTGTACTTCGACGAGTCGGCCGGGGCCGCCGCGGTCGTCTTCGAGATTGTCCTCTCATCGGGAGACGATCTGCTGCCGCATGAACGGGAGCGCGTGCTGGACTGGTGGGCGAGCGCGCTCGACCGCGAAGCCCGACCCCGGCCGGAGCTGGAACGTACGGGCATCTACCAGAAGATCCGCGACCGGATGACGGACGAGCTCCGCGCCGACTCCGGGAGCGCGACGGCCGCCTACTGGATAGCCGCCGCGGCGCGAGGCCAGGGCGATCTGCAGGCTGCCTGGGCGTCGGCGATGGCGGGGTGGGCCCGTGCCCCACTCACGTCCGATCAGAGCGCCGATCTCCGAGGGGATCTCGATCGCCTCGTCCTCCGGGGCATCATCCCGGATCGTGCGCGTGTGCTCGGTCGGCCTCCCGAGAAGCTGCTCCTCGAGTGGGAAGCGTTCAAGGAGAAGTGGCGCCGCGAGTAGCCGTCAGGGTTTCGCGTCCTTCCAGTTCTTCCCGATGCCCACGTCTACGATCAGCGGCACGCGCAGGGTGGCTGCACCCTGCATGCGCTCGCGGACCAGGCCGGCAACCTCGCCGGCGCGGGCATCAGGCACCTCGAAGAGCAGCTCGTCGTGGACGGTGAGAATCATCCGCGCGCCCGGCACAGCCCGCAGGGCCTCGTGCACGTCGATCATCGCGCGTTTCAGGATGTCGGCCGCGGTGCCTTGAATCGGCAGGTTCACCGCCGCCCGCTCCGCCTGGGCGCGAATCTGGGCATTGCGGCTCGTCAGGTCGGGCACCAGCCGGCGGCGGCCGTACAGAGTCTTGACGACACCCGAGGCCCGCCCCTGCTCGATCGTTCGATCGATGAACGTGCGGACGGCCGGGAACCCGGCGAAGTAGGCGTCGATGAAGACCTGAGCGGCCTGCGGAGTGACGCCGATGTCCTTGGCGAGCGTGAACGCCGTCTTGCCGTAGAGCAGCGCGTAGTTGATGATTTTTGCCCGCCGCCGCAGCTCGTGCGGGTCGATGCCGCTCCGCGGGCCGAACACCTTCAGCGCCGTCTGATCGTGAATGTCCTCGCCCGCGTGAAAGGCGCGGATGAGCGTCTCGTCCTCAGCCAGGTGAGCGAGGACCCGCAGCTCGATCTGCGAGTAGTCGGCCGAGATGAGGACGTGCCCGGGATCCGCGATGAAGGCGCGCCTGATGTCGCGCCCCAGCTCGGTGCGAATCGGGATGTTCTGCAGATTCGGATCGCTGCTGCTCAGGCGTCCGGTTGCCGCCACTGCCTGGTTGAAGGACGTGTGCACGCGACCGGTGGCCGGGTTGACCAGTTGAGGCAGCGCATCGACGTAGGTGCCCTTGAGCTTCTGGAGGGCGCGCCACTCGAGAATGAGCCGCGGCATATCGTGAGCCAGCGCGAGCTCCTCGAGCACGTCGACCGCCGTCGACGCCGTTCGGGTCTTCACGTTGCGCTTGAGGGACGGGAGCTGGAGCTTGTCGAAGAGGATGCGCGAGAGCTGTTGGGGAGAGCTGATGTTGAACCTCTCGCCGGCCATGTCGTAAATCTGGGCGCTCCGCGCGGCGAGCTCGCGGTCGATCCGCTGTGCCTGGGCCGAGAGCGCCGCAGCGTCCACTCGCACACCGGCCTGCTCCATGTCTGCCAGCACAGGGATGAGCGGCCGCTCCAGGTCGAGGTAGACGCGATCGAGCTGGTCGGCCACGAGCCGGGGCCACAGTCGATCGGCCAGCTGCAGCGCCACATCGGCCCGCTCACACGCGTAAATCAGCAGCGCTTCCGGGGGCACATCGTCGAGCGCAACTGCCTTGGGCGCCCGCCCGCAGACCGCGTCCTCGGTCAGCGCCTTGTACCCCAGGTGCTCGAGCGCGGTGTCCTCGAGCGGATGACCCGGAAGCGTCGCGTTGAGCAGGTAGCTCGCGAGCATGGTATCCACGCCGAGGCCTTGGAGCCCAACGCCGTGCCGCGCCAGGACAATCCGGTCGAACTTCAGGTCGTGGCCGATCTTCTCGATCGCCGGATTCTCGAGTGCCGGGGCGAGCACGCCGAGCGTCTCCTCGACAGCGAGTTGCGGACAGCCGTGCATGCCTGAATGGCGAAGCGGCACGTACCGCGCCGCCCGCGATGCGGTGGCAAACGCGAGACCGACCAGATCGGCACGCAGAGGCGCCTGGGTCGCCGACACCACGCGCAGCGCGAATCGGCCGGCGCGGCCGAGATCTGCTGCGAGCATCTCCAGGTCTTCGCGTGAGGTGACCAGCCGGTAGTCTCTGGCCACCGACTCGGCGGTCGGCGCATACTCCATGACGAGCGACCGGAATCCGAGCTCCGAGAACAGCTCGTAACAGGCTTCTCTGGTGGCCCCGCGGTATCGAAACTGCTCGATGTCGAAAGGAACCGGCACGTCGGTGCGTATCGTGAGCAGCGTCCTGCTGCTCCGGGCCTCGCCGGCATGTTCGACGAGCGCCTCCCGGTACTTCTTCTGCGGGATCTCTCCGGCATGGCCCAGGAGGTTGTCGAGCGAGCCGTGCGCGGCAATCAAGTCGCGGGCGCCCTTCTCGCCGATGCCCGGTACGCCCCTCACGTTATCGATGGCGTCCCCCATCAGGGCCAGAACGTCCACGACCTGATCCGGGCGGACGCCAAACCTCTGCTGTACCGCGGCCGCGTCGTACCACGCTCCCTCGTCTCGCGGGTTGAACACGCGGACGCCGTCACGGACGAGCTGAAAGAAATCCTTGTCGCCTGTCACGATGGCGACACGGTATCCCGCCTCTGCCGCCCGCACGGCCATCGTACCGATCACATCGTCGGCTTCGTATCGCTCGTGCGTGATGATCGGCACGCCCAGCGCCTCGCACGCGCGGTGAACCAGGGGTATCTGCGCCGCCAGATCATCGGGCATGGGCCTGCGGTTGGCCTTGTAATCGGCGGCCAGCTCGTCGCGGAAGGTCCGTCCCGGCAGATCGAACGACGCGGCGATCAGTTCCGGCCGATGTTCCTTGAGGAGCTTCCGAAGCATCGTGACGAAGATGTAAACCGCGTTGGTGGGGAGGCCCTGGGTGTTGCGCAGAAGCGTGCCCTCCGCGGTACGCACAGGTGCGTGGTACGCGCGATACATCTGCGAGCTTCCGTCGATGAGATAGAGGAGAGGAGGCTCGATCATCTGGCGCGGAAAATTTTTACTATATCATTGGCAAACATGCCGGTTCGTGCGCTCGTCGTGTTCCTTGCCTGCCTGACCGCCTCGTGCGGCGGCTTGTCCCTCCCGCAGTACGAGTACGAGGAGGACCTCTACCTCCGGCTCGACGGAAGCGCCACGCTGTACGTCAACAGCTCCATCGCCGGCCTCAATGCCCTGCGCGGTGCGAGCTTCGACCTCGCCCCCACCGCCCGCGTGGACCGCGACTCCGTCCGCACCTATTTCGACACGCCCGTGACCCGCGTGAGGCGAATCAACCTGTCGCGGCGAGAGAACCGTCGCTTCGTGCACCTGCGGATCGAGGTCGACGATGTGACGCGGCTGACCGACGCGGTGCCCTTCGCCTGGTCGTCGTACCGGTTCTCGAAAGCAGGCGAGACGTTGGAGTATCGCCAGCTGGTGGGCGCGTCCGTGGGGGCGCACGTGGGCGAGGTCGGTTGGACGGGCCGCGAGCTGGTTGCCTTTCGCGTTCACGTCCCCAGCCGGGTTGTCGACCACAATGCGGGCGCCGGCAATCTCAAGCGCGGCAACATCCTGGTCTGGGAGCAGCCTCTGACCGAGCGGCTTCGAGGGGAGCCGCTGGCCCTGCACGCGCGTCTCGAGACCCGATCCATCCTCTCGCGGACGCTGGTGCTTTTTGCGACGACGCTCGGAGCCGTAGGCGCGGTGTTCGGGCTGATCATCTGGCTTATGCTGCGTCGCAGCCAGAGTTCACGCGACCCGATCCGGCAGGGCGCCTGACCATGTCGGCCCACGACGAAGACTTCGGGGCAAAGCCGGCGGTCCTCCGGTGCTCACGCTGCGGAAGGTTCGTCGACTGGGGCGATGCCCGCGTCCAGATCGTCTGTTCCTGCAAGCCGCGAATCGAGCTTCCTCCTGTTCTCGTCCGCGAAGCCACCGACCAAGACCGGGCAGCCGCGCGCGAGCTGTTCCATCGCGATTTCGGCCGGACCAAGATTGTCGCGTTCGGCGAGGTGGTGGACGTCGATCAGATGCCGGCGCTCGTGGCGGTCGTCTACGCCGAGCCGTCCGGCGCGCTCGCCTACCGCCTGCTCGGCGACGCTCTCCACATCGTCGCGCTGGCGACCGACCCGATGTGGCAGCGCTCGGGCGTCGGAGGGCATCTGGTCGCGGAAGCCGAGCTGCTGGCTCGACGGCTGCGGCTCTCGCGCGTGGTCGTGGCGGCGACCAACGACAATCTCCCGTCGCTCTATTTCTACCAGCGGCGCGGCTACCGGCTGACCGGCCTGGTCACCGACGGCGTGCTCGCGCACACAGGGCAGACGCTCGCCGGGTTCGCCGGCATCCCGGTGCGTGATGAGATCAGGCTGGAGAAGAGACTCTAGCGGCCGCCGGCGGGCGCATCCCGGATCGCGCCTCGTCCCGATAGTCGTCGTCCTCATGGGCGCGCTGCGAGGGACGGAGGCGCTCACGCGGCAGATCCCCCAAGAGCGCAGCGGCGCGGAACTGTATGCCGCCGCCTGCCAGACCTGCCACGGCCCCGACGGCAAGGGCGCGTCCAAGGCTGTAACGGGCCTGGAGGTGCCTCTGCCGGACTTCACCGATTGCCGGTTTTCGTCTCCTGAACCGGATCTGGACTGGACGGCGACGACCCACCTGGGCGGGCCGGGCCGGGGGTTCGACCGGATGATGCCGGCGTTTGGC
>CAZCEL010000070.1:0-14280 GCA_964497175.1 uncultured Bifidobacteriaceae bacterium | reverse complement strand
GCGCTGGACGAGGTCGGGCGCAAGCCGGTTGGAGACCTCAGCTTCGCTCACGTCGAGGGCGAAGAAACGATCACCAACTACATGCGAGCGCATCTCATCGATCCTCCTGGCGTCGTGCCGGGCAGCCCGATGCCGGCGCAGGACTACACGCCCGAAGAGGTCGATCTGCTGACGAGCTGGGTGCTCTTTCTCAGGAGCCGGTCCGTGCCGGCCGCGTTTCTTCCCAAGGATCGCGCGCGCCGCGAGCTCCTTCGGGAGGGCGGCGTTCGCCTGAGCAGCGAGCAGAGCTTTGCCGCTTACTGCTCCGCCTGCCACGGGCCTCGCGGCGAAGGGCGCGCGTATGGGAATGCAACGGTTCGGTTTCCCTCCATCGCGACCAGTGCGCTGCCTGCCACGGCGACAGCGGAGAAGGGACGCCGCTCGGGTCGCCGCTGTCGGCGGCCGACAGGACGCGGGACGACGCCCGCGATTACGCGGCACTCGTGCACGGCGTGGAGGGCACCGCCATGTCGGCCTACGGCGACCGCGACCGCGTCGCGCTGGCGTCAGTGCTGCGGCATATCCAGGCTTTTCCGCGGACGCCGGCATCCCGTGCGTCCTGGCGTTTCGGGCGTGGAA
Source organism: uncultured Bifidobacteriaceae bacterium (assembly GCA_964497175.1). Lineage (GTDB taxonomy): Bacteria > Acidobacteriota > Vicinamibacteria > Vicinamibacterales > CAVVIG01 > CAZCEL01. The sequence goes on along the minus strand of CAZCEL010000070.1, from coordinate 13,662 downwards.
GTCCCGAGGCCGGCGCGCCCGTCTACGAGCGCACCTGCGCCGGCTGCCATGGCGCCTCGGGCGAAGGACGGGTCGGCCCGGCGCTCTCCAATCCGGCGCTGCAGCAGGTCGCCACCACCGAGTTTCTGGCTGCGACCATCGTGCGCGGCCGGACGGGGACGCCCATGCCGTCGTTCGGGCGCGACGGTGCCAGCTATTCGCGGTTGACGGCCCGCGAAGTGCTCGACGTGGCCGCGTACGTCCGTGAACAGTTGGCGGCGCCGGGCCAAGCGGCTCAGCCGCCCGCGACAGCAGGAGGCCGGTGATGGACCGCCGCGCGTTTCTCCAGACCGCCACCTCGATGGGCTTCGGCGCGCTCGTGACGTCGGCAACCGACGCCTGGGGGCTGCAGGGCGTGGACAATCCGCTCGCGCAGTACCCAAGCCGCGGATGGGAGGACGTTTACCGCGACCTGTTCAAGGAAGACGACTCGTTCGTCTTCATGTGCGCGCCCAACGACACGCACAACTGCCTGCTGCGCGCCTCGGTCAGAAACGGCGTCGTCACCCGCATCGGGCCGACGATGGGGTACGGGCAGGCGACGGATCTGCTGGGCAACCGGACGTCGCATCGCTGGGACCCGCGCTGCTGTCAGAAGGGGCTGGCGCTGACGCGCCGCTTCTACGGCGACCGCCGCGTGCGGCAGCCGATGATTCGCAAGGGATTCAAGGAATGGGTGGACAAGGGCTTTCCGCGAGACGCAGACGGCCGTCCGCCTGCTCAATATTTCCGGCGCGGCTGGGACGGCTGGCTGAAGGCGACCTGGGACGAGGCCACCGACATCGTCGCGCGGACGCTCAAGAACGTGGCGGAGACCTATTCCGGCGAGGCGGGCGCCAGGCGCCTCGCCGCCCAACACTACGACCCTGAGTCGATCGGGGCCATGGGCGGCGCGGGCACGCAGTGCTTGAAGTTCCGCGGCGGCATGCCGCTGCTCGGCGTCACCCGCGTCATGGCGCTGTACCGGCTGGCGGGATCGCTCGCGCTGCTCGACGCCAGCGTTCGCAAGGTCGGGCCGGACACTGCACTCGGTGGCCGAGGGTGGGACAACTACTCGTGGCACACGGATCTGCCTCCCGGGCACACGATGGTGACCGGGACCCAGACCGTCGAGTTCGATCTGCACGCCGTCGAACGCGCGAAGCTCGTGCTGGTCTGGGGCATGAACTGGATCACGACAAAGATGCCCGACGCCCACTGGCTGACCGAAGCTCGGCTCAAGGGCACCAAGGTCGTGGTCATCGCCTGTGAGTACAGCGCGACCTCGCATAAGGGCGACGAAGCACTCGTGGTGCGCCCCGGCACGACGCCCGCCCTCGCGCTCGGGATGTGCCACGTGATCTTCAAGGAGAAGCTGTACGACGCCGTGTTCGTCAAGCGCTTCACGGACCTGCCGCTGCTGGTGCGCATGGACACGCTGAAGCTGCTGAAGGCGGGCGATCTCGACCCGTCGCTGCCGCTCGCGCCGCTGACCAACGCGACGCGTGTGCTCGGCGCCGGCGAAGCGCCGCCGCCCCCAGGCGCACAGCGCGATCAGCTGATTCCCGCCGCGCTCCGCCAGCAGTGGGGCGATCTCGTCGTGTGGGACGCACGGGCCAAGGCGCCAGCGAGGCTGACGCGGGACCAGGTCGGGAAGTTCTTCGACGCCTCGAAGATCGACCCGCTGCTCGAAGGGGAGGTCGAGGTGGCCGTGGCCGGCGGGGGCCGCGTGCGCTGCCGTCCGGTCTTCGATCTCGTTCAGAAATACGTCCTCGACAACTTCTCGCCCGAGGCGACCGAGCAGATGACATGGGCGCCCCGCCGCGCCGTCGAGTCGCTCGCGCGCGAGGTGGCGGCCAATCCCGCGAAGACCCTCATGGCCGTGGGGATGGGGCCGAACCAGTTCTTCAACAACGATCTGAAGGACCGCACGCAGTTCCTCCTGGCGGCGCTGACCAACAACATCGGCCACCTCGGCGGAAACATCGGCAGCTACGCCGGCAACTACCGCATCGCGCTCTTCAACGGGCTGCCGCAGTACATGAACGAGAACCCGTTCGACATCGAGCTCGATCCAGCCAGGCCATCGCGCGTGCGGCAGATGTGGCGGCCCGAGTCGGCCCACTACTACAACCACGAGGATCATCCGCTCAAGGTCGGCAACCGGATGTTTACAGGACGGGGCCACATGCCGACACCGACCAAAGCGCTCTGGTTCGCCAACGCCAACTCGATCCTCGGCAACGTCAAGTGGCACTACAACGTCGTCAACAACGTGCTGCCGAAGATGGAGCTGATCGCGGTCAACGAGTGGTGGTGGTCCACCTCGTGCGAGTACGCCGACGTCGTGTTCGGCGTGGACTCGTGGGCCGAGTTGAAGCAGCCCGACATGACCGCGTCGGTGACCAATCCGTTCCTCCAGGTCTTCCCGCGGACGCCCCTCAAACGCATCTTCGATACGAGGGGCGACGGCGAAGTGGTCGCTATGGTGGCCGAGAAGCTGGGCGCGCTGACCGGCGACCGGCGCTTCCTCGACTACTTCAAGTTCATTCGCGAGGGGCGGACCGATGTGTACCTGCAGCGCATCCTGAGCGCCAGCTCGGCGACCAAGGGGTACCAGATCGCCGACCTCGAGGCGAAGGCCGGCAAGGGCGTGCCGGCGCTGATGATGACGCGGACCTCGCCGCGGCTCGGCGGCTACGAGCAGACCCAGGATTCCAGGCCGTGGTACACGCGTTCGGGCCGCCTCGAGTTCTATCGCGACGAGGACGAGTTCATCGCGTACGGCGAGAATCTGCCCGTCTACCGCGAGCCCATCGATTCAACGTTCTACGAACCCAACGTCATCGTCGGCGAGGCGCACCCGTGCTTCCGGCAAGAGGGGCCTGAGACGTACGGCCTGAGCGCCGGCGATCTCTCGTGCGAGACGCGGCAGGTGCGCAACCTCGTCAAGCCGTGGAGCGTCGTGTCGAAGACCGAGCACCCGCTCGCCAGGGCTGGCTATCGGTTCATCTTCCACACGCCCAAGTACCGTCACGGCGCGCACACCACGCCCATCGATACCGACATGGTGGCAGTGCTGTTCGGTCCGTTCGGCGATCTCCACCGCCGCGACAAGCGGATGCCCTTCGTGAGCGAGGGCTACGTCGACATTCATCCCGAGGATGCGAAAGGCATCGGCGTTGAGGATGGGGATTATGTGTGGATCGATTCCGATCCGTCCGACAGGCCGTATCGCGGGTGGAAGGCCGGCGATCCCGCGTACGAGGTCGCGCGGCTGCTCTGCCGCGCACGGTACTACCCGGGCACGCCGCGGGGCGTTACCCGGATGTGGTTCAACATGTACGCCGCGACGCCCGGCAGCGTACGGGGCCGCAAGGCCCGCGCCGACGGTCTGGCCAAGAACCCCGACACGGGCTATCAGGCAATGTTTCGAACGGGCAGTCATCAGAGCGCCACGCGCGGCTGGCTGAAGCCGACGCTGATGACCGACTCGCTGTCGCGCAAGGAGCTGATGGGCCAGACGATGGGGCAGGGGTTCCTGCCCGACTCGCACTGTCCGACCGGCGCGCCGCGCGAGGCCATCGTGCGCATCACGAAGGCGGAGGCGGGCGGGCTCGAAGGGCGCGGCCTGTGGCGGCCCGCCTCGCTCGGGTACCGTCCCGGGTACGAGAACGACGCCGTGAAGCGGTTCCTCAGTGGGGACTTCATCAGGAAGGGATAAGAGGTGGCGGCTTCACGTTTCCGTCATTCGGGCTCGGAGGGCGGGGGCGGCGGTACTACACGCATGAACAGGCCCTTAGGTTGAGATGGACTTGAGAAAGGGGTAAATCGATGGCTCGCGTGCACAACTGGCAGCTCGGCCGCGACATGAGCTACTGGTATTCGGAGTCGCGGCCCAAACGGCAGTTCGGCGCTGTGTTCGACATCAACAAGTGCATCGCCTGCCAGACGTGCACGCTCGCGTGCAAGACCACCTGGACGAGCGGGCGGGGACAGGAGTTCATGCTCTGGAACAACGTCGAGACCAAGCCGTTCGGGTACTACCCGCTGGCCTGGGACGTCGAGCTGCTCAATGCGCTCGGGCCGCAGACCTGGGACGGCAGCCGCTACACCGGTCGGACCGTGTTCGAAGCCGCGCCGGCCGGAGAACGAGTGCTGGGATGGATGCCGAAGTCGGTCGACTATGCCTATCCCAACCTCGGCGAGGACGAGACCGCCGGCCGCGTGGACAAAGGGATGGCGCTCACGCTGCCGCAGCAGATCTGGATGTTCTATCTGGCCCGGATCTGCAATCACTGCACCTATCCCGCGTGTCTTGCGTCGTGCCCGCGCTCCTCCATCTACAAGCGTCCTGAAGACGGCATCGTCGTGCTCGACCAGAACCGGTGCCGTGGCTATCAGGAGTGCGTGCGCGCGTGTCCGTACAAGAAGGTCTACTTCAACCCGTCCACGGGGACGAGCGAGAAGTGCATCGCCTGCTTCCCGAAGATCGAGCAGGGCATCCAGCCGCAGTGCTTCGTCAGCTGCATCGGGAAGATCCGGCTCCAGGGATGGGTGAATCCCCCCGACAAGGCGCGCGAGGACAACCCCATCGACTATCTCGTCCACGTGCGGAAGCTGGCGCTCCCGCTGTACCCGCAGTTCGGCCTCGAGCCCAACGTCTACTACGTGCCGCCGGTGAACGTCCCCGATCCGTTTCTTGTGCAGATGTTCGGGCCAGGCGCGCCGGCGGCGGTGACAACGTATCGCAACGCGAAGGACGACAAGACGCTCTGCGGACTCTTCGCGCTCTTCGGATCGACCGAGCGCACGATTCCGTTCTTCCGGATTCAGGGCGACTTCGCGGTGGCCCTGGACGACAACCATAGAGAGTTTGCGCGGGTGCCGTTGTACGAGCCCGTGCACGTGCGGCCGGCCGAGGACCGGCTGTACCAGATCATGCGGAGCAACACCACATAATCGAAGGCAGAAAAGCAGAAAGGCAGGAAGGCAGGAAGGTGGAGAGGAAGGGCGGATGAGGATGAGTAGCGCGGACGCGGTTACTCGCGAGCGAGTGTTGTTGGCGAATGTGGGCGAGACCCCCGCCTGGCCAGGCGCGCGGACGCTCGCGCTCACCCCTATTCGCAGCGTCCCTCTTAGCCTTTCTACCTTCCTGCCTTTCTGCCTTTCTGCCTTTCCCTTCCGCCGTTCTGCCTTTTGTCCTTTCTGCCCTTCTGCCTTTCTGCCTTCCTGCCTTTCTTCCTGCCTTTCTGCCGTTCTGCTGTTGACTCTCGGTGCGGGCTGCGGCCGGGGCCCCCTCGTCGACGCGCAGCAGGTGCCTGCGGTGTTCACCACGCAGGCGCTGCCGGCCGAGGATCCGGACGCGGCCATCTGGCGAAGCGTGCCCGAACACCGGGCGACGCTCATCGTGCAGGACGTCACCGAGCCGAAATTGAGCCGGCCGGGCGTGACGCTGGTCAGGGTGAAGGCAATTCACGACGGCCGCTCGATCGTCTTCCGGCTCGCATGGACGGATACGACGAAGGACGTGATTCCGGAGACCGGTCGCAGCTCGGACGCCGTTGCCGTGCAGTTCGCGGTCCTGCCCGGCACCGATCTGCCGGACGCCGCCATGGGCGAGACGGGCAAGCCCGTGGAGATCTGTTATTGGAAGGCGGTCTGGCAGGATGATCACGAGCGCGCGAGAAACGGCGGCGCGGATCGCGTGGCCACGCTCTACCCGTCGATGGCCGTGGACCATTACCCGGCCAGCGCGAATCCTTCCGCCCAGGTGGAAATGGAACGTCGCTACGCTCCGGCGGCAGCCGCAGCCAATCCTGTCACCGTACCGCCTCAGGCGGGCGCCGTGCAGGAGCTGCTCGCTGAAGGGTTCGGGACCTCCATGGTGCCTGCGGACCAGAAGGCCACGGGCCGAGGCGTGTGGGCGCGCGACACGTGGACGGTGACCGTCGCCCGCCCGCTGGAGGGAGGGCCAGGACGAAGCAACCTGGCCCTCGGCAGGAGGAGCTACCTCGCGTTGGCCGTCTGGGACGGCGCCGATCGGCAGACCGGCAGTCGGAAGATGCGATCCGGGTGGGTACCTCTGTTTGTGGAGGCAGTGCGACCATGAGCGCATGCGCAAACCCCCTGCCCAAGGCCCAAGGACCAGGGACCGCCCAAGGACCAGGGACGGACCAGGGAGCAAGGCCAAAGGACCAAGGACCTTCTGCGTCCACCCAATCCCTCTCAGTCCAGGCCTGGCTTGAGCGCGCAGCCGGCTGGATGTTTGCGTCGCTGGCGCTGCAGCCGCCAGACGCCGCGCGGATCGCGGAGATGACCTCACTCGTGGCGACGCTGCCGGAGCCGCTCTGCGAAGCTGCCGCCCGGATCAGCGCCTTTCCCGCCGCGGAATGGGAGCCCGAATTCTTCAGCGTGCTCGGCCCTGGCGCGTGTCCGGCGTCCGAGTCCGGCTACGCGCGCGCGGCGATGGCCTCGCGCGGACCGCTCCTGACCGAAGTGGCCGGCTATTACTCGGCGTTTGCCTATCCCGGCGAACGCCTGCGCGAGGTGCCCGATCACATCGCGGTCGAAACGGGGTTTCTGTCGTTCCTGGCGATGAAGGTCGCCTTTGCGCGATTTGCCGCGCGGATCGAGGAAGAGGCCGTGGCGCGCGAGGCCTACGACAGCTTCCTGCAGGCGCACGTCGCGTCGTGGGCGGGGGAGCTCTGCGACGCGCTCGCCGAGAGCGGGTCGGATCACTATGAGGCGATTGCCGTGTGCCTGCGTCGGGTCGTCGGCGCCGCCGGCGGTCGGCCCTGACGGAGCCGTCCCGAACCCAGGCATGGGTGTCCATTGACATGGCCAAATATCTTGGCTACGATTCCCTTCGTGAAGCGTATCAAGATTGGGGAGTTTCGCGATCGGGCGAGCGAGCTGATTCGCCGCGCGGCCGGAGGCGAGACGGTCGTCATCCTCAACCGCGACCGTGAGGTCGCGAAGATCGTGCCCATCACCGCCAAGAGCGATCGCGCCGGCGGCCTCGTGGGCTGTCTTGCCGGAACCGCGGAAATCCGGGGCAACATCGAGGAGCCGATTGCCCCTTCCGACGCCTGGTTCAGCAACCCCGCGTGAAGTACGTGCTGGACACGCAGGCGTGGCTCTGGGCCGTGCTCGACCATCCCCGGTTGAGCCGTCGCGCCCGCGCGGCCTTGCGTGCGGTCCCCGCGCCGGAGCGCGTCGGGATAGCCGCAATCTCGCTGAAAGAGGCCGCCTGGCACCTCGCCCATGGCAGGGTCGTGGTGGGCGAGGGCTTCGGTCGGTGGCCGCTGTGGCTCCGCACGGCCGCCGCATCGCCGCACCTCGAAGTCCTTCCTCTCACCGTCGACGTGGCCATCGAATCGGAGCAGTTGGGCGACGCGTTCCCGTCCGATCCCGCGGATCGTCTGATCGCGGCCACTGCACGGGTGCACGATCTGACACTCATCACCTCGGATAGGCCCATCCGGCGGAGCGGCGCCGTGCGCACGCTCTGGTAGTTCAGTCTTTTGGATTCCCGGCGACCTCCGTGTCTTGCCAACGGTCGGCCGTGATGCGCCGCGCCGTCGAAGCGCACGTTCGCCGGAAGCCGTCAGCCAGCCGAGGCGCAGGCCGGGCGCGAGGATCTTCGAGAAGCTGTTCAGGTGAATGACGATCGGGTGCAGATCCAGCGCGTGCATCGAGGGCGGGGGCGGGTTGCCCAGGTGCAGCTCGCGGTAGGTGTCGTCCTCGATGATGGGGACGCGGTATCTGGCTGCGACTGCCAGCAACTCCCGCCTGAGCTTGGCCGCCATCGTCCACCCCGTGGGGTTCTGGAACGTGGGATTCGTGTAGATGAGCTTCGGCTTGTACCTGACGAGCTGGTCCTCGAGCTCGTCGAGATCGTGCCGCACGACGTCCCAGCCGACCAGCCGCGCGCCGGCCGCGCGAAAGGTGTGAATGGCGCCGAGATAACCCGGCCGATCGACGACGACCGTGTCGCCGGGTTCGATGAGACAGCGCGCCAGCAGGTCGAGGCCCTGCTGCGCACCGGCCAGGACGAGCACGTTGTCGGCTCGCCCGCCGAAGCGGCGCGCGATCGCGTCGCGGAACGCGGGAAGTCCTTCGGTTTCGCCGTGTCCCCAGACGGCGCGCCCGTGCCGCCGCAGAATGCGATCGATCGCCCGCCGGAACGCCTGCTCGGGAAAGCACTCGAGGGCGGGAACGCCGGCGGCCACCGACATCAACGCCTGATCGGTCGAGCTGCTGATGAGATCGCGGATCAACGAATCGCCGGCCCGCAGCGCGGCCGACGCGACCTTGCCGCGCCAGGCAAACGGGGCCCCGGACGGGTCGTGTGCGGCCGACACGAAGGTCCCGCGGCCGACGTAACCGCGCGCGAGCCCGCGCCAGTTCCCGTTCGGCGGGGAGTCGAGCGTCCCGGGTCAACGTGCCCGTGTCGATGCCGCGCTCGATCGCCCGCGAGATGTGCCGGTAGACCGGACGCGTCCTGACCGGCCCGAACGGCAACAGGCCCATCCGCCGGAGAGCTGTCTGATCGAGCATGGAAACTACCCGATACGGTCCACGAGCGCGCGGCCTCTCGGATCAGATCGCAGGCGCTCGAATCTGGGTTCGGCGGCGAGGTAGACCACCGAGGGATCACGACGATCGCACGCGTCGCTCAACAAGGCGAGGGCGCTGTCGGTGTCCCCCAGGCCGGCGTGAGCCAGTGCGACATGGTACGGCGATACGCAACGGTCCGGCTCGAGGGCGCGCAGCCGATCGAGCAGGGCTCTCGCGCGCGTCCGTTCTCCGACGGTGCTCAACATGTGGACCAGCCACGCCAGCGAGACCGCGTCGCTTCGCTCGGCAGGCACACGCTCGAGCCGGGCGATTGCCTCGTCGGTGCGTCGGGTCTGGAACAGGGCTGCGGCGAGCTGCCTGTGAGCCGGCACATGGCCCTGGTCCATGTCCAGCGTGTACCGGCAGCGCGCAATCGCCTGCTCATAGTCGCCGGCCAGATAGCGGACCCACGCCGCGCTGGTATTCGCCACGAGGCAGAGCGGATCGAGCGCGCACGCCCGATCCGACGCCACCATCGCTTCCTCCGTTCGCCGTCTGGCCGCGAGGAACAGTCCGTACAGCCGGTAGGTGCCCTCGCTGCTGGGGTTGAACGCGAGAGCCAGTCGATACTCCTCTTCGGCCCGCGTCCAATTCCAATCGATCGACTTGTAGGCCTCGGCCAGCGTCAGGTGCGCGTCCGACTCGGTCCGATCGAGATCCAGGGCGCGGCACGCGGCGGCGCGCCCCGATTCGAGCGCCTGTCGTGGCTCCAAACAGTAATACTCGGCGGCCGTCACGTACGCGCGACCGAGCGCCGCATGCGCGGCTGCGAAGCCAGGATCGAGCGCCAGGGCCTGCTCGAAGTAGCTGACCGCCTGCGGCACGCCGTCTGCGCCCGGCCTGTTCCAGTGATACCTGCCCTTCAAGTACGCCTGATGCGCGTCTCGGTGACGGGTGCCGACGCGGCTGTCGCGCGCCGAGTCGGGGTGCAGCTCGAGCGCGAGGGCGTGGGCGATGCGGGAGGCGACGTCGGCTTGCACCAGGAAGCAGTCCGAGAGGTCCCGCTCGTACAGCTCGGCCCACACCTGCGTCTCGCCGCGCGTCTCGACCAGGTTGGCGGCGATGCGCACGCGGCCGGCCTCCCGCCGCACGCTACCCTGGAGGACGTAATCGACACCGAGCGCCTGACGGATCGCGCCGAGAGTCGCGGCACGCTCGGTCGCGAGCATGGATGATGACCGCGCGACGACGGCCAGACGATTCGCGCAGCGTCGCCCGAGCTGGATGATCATTTCTTCGGTCAGCCCCTGGCTGAAGTACGGCTGGCCGTCCTCCCGGCCATTCTCGCCGCCGAGATCCTGGAAGGGGAGCACTGCCAGACGCACCCTGCCGCGGCCGCATGGTGCATCGGCGGTCGATGCCGCGACGAGCTCCGCGGCGCCCGATGTCACGCGCTCGACGGGCGCGATGAACCGGTAGCCCAGCCGGTGCAGCGTTTCGATGAAGCGGGGCTTGTCGGCCCTGTCGCTGATCGCGGCTCGGAGACGCTTGACGGCCGCGTTCAAGCCGTGCTCGAAATCAACAAAGGTGCCTTCGGGCCACAGGCGGCGGCGCAGGGTCTCGCGCGTCAGGACCTCGCCTGGCTGCTCCAACAGCATGACGAGCACGTCGAACGGCTGATCCTGCAGACGAATCCGTGCGCCGTCCTTGTGCAGCTCGCGCGCTCGCACGTCGAGCACGAAGCGCCCGAACTGAAACCCTTCTCGTATGACGGACCTCGATGGCGCGTTCACAGGATGCATTTCACTTCCCAGCGTTCCTCAAGCATCGATCAGAACCGGGATGCGCACCAGACCAATCGTCAATTGGACTGCCTGCCTGACTGGCTTCCGGCCACATCAATTGCCGGGTGCACGCTCGCAACATCCGATGCCTCAATCGGATGCCGCGTCACCAACATGTCACCTCGTGCCCCCGTCGATCGATTCGTGCCCCTCCGATTGACGGGGCGGCCGACTGTGTCGACCGCTGGTCCCTGGAATGAGAGGATCGACGCGCTGGCCGGTTTGAAGTGCCAGCCGCCAGGTCTCGTGGCAAGATAGGACCCCATGTCGGGTAGCGTCCCTCGTGGCGGGCGCTGTCAGGCGGTAACAGCAAGGATGACCATGACGATGAGAAGTGCGGTGATGTTGGCGGCGCTCCTGGCCCTGGTCGCGGGCGCATCCGCGCCGAGCGCGCAGGCCGTCATATCGGGTCCCGTCGGCCCGAGTCCCTACGACGTCGTCCGCGGCTGGCACAAGCCGTTCGCCCAGCCCGGGTTCGCCTTCGGGGGCAACTCCGGAGTCTTCGCCGAGTCGCCCACTCGCATCTTCGTGGCCCAACGGGGCGAGACCAGGCTGCCCGATCCCATTCCGCCGGCGTTTGCCGGCTATGTCGGCTCGATTGGCATCAACGCGCTCAGAGCCACCGATCGCATCGTCTGGCGCAACTGCCTGTACACGCTCGACGGCGACGGCAACGTCAAGGAGCGATGGACCCAGTGGGATCAGCTGTGCGAGGGCTCGCCCGGCCCCGGCCCGCACCGCGTGCGCATCAGCCCGTACGACCCCCAGCGCCGTGTGTGGGTCATCAACGAGTCGTTCCATCAGATCTACGTCTTCTCGAACGACGGCACAAAGCTGGTGAAGACGCTCGGCGAGAAGAACGTTCCGGGCACCGACGGCAGGCACTTCGCCAAGCCCCAGGACGTGGCGTTTCTGGCTGATGGCCGGATACTCGTGGCCGACGGGCTGGACAATCACCGCGTGATGATCTTCGACCGCGAGATGAACTATCTCTCGGAGTTCGGCGGCATGGGCAAAGGCCCCGGCCAGTTCAACGGCGTGCACGCGCTGGCGGTTGGCCCAGGCGGCCGGATCTTCGTCCTCGATCGATCGGGCGGCCGCATCAACGTGTTCAGGACGACCTCCGACCCGGCGAGAGTCGAGTTCGTGGACGCGTGGCCCGGCCTGTCGCTGCCCCTGGACATCATCGTCAATGCCGAGAGCCTGTGGATCACCGACCTCACGCCGCTGCGCTTCATCAAGATGGACTTCACGGGCAAGCAGCTCTACACGTGGATGGTGCCGAAGGATCTCCCGGACGGCTACCTCGAGGTGCACACGATCAGCGTGGATGCGAACGGCAACCTCTACGGTGGGGACAATCAGTACGGCCGCACGCAGAAGTTCGTGCCCAAGCGCGGCGCGGACCCGGCGCTGCTCATCGGCCCGCCCTGGGTGGCCAAGTAGAGAGACGGGCGTTCGGCTGGGACAGATTCGGCGTTGTTACCGTCGAAGGCGCTCCAATCCGGCCGATGGTCGGGCAAATTGCCTTCCGAATCCGCGGCTGCAGGAGCACAATAGTTCGCCCGTTGGACCGGCCCACCGACGAGCTGCGGGGTGGCTCGTGCGGGCCTGGGAGCCGGCCGGGGTGGACGATGAAGGAGGCTGGTATGAGACAACTAGGTAGCGTTGTCGCGGTTCTGGCTCTGACGGTGGCTGTGTCGGCGGTCGTCCATGCGCAGGGCGCGAAGACGATGAACGCAATGGGCACGGTGTCAGCGGTCAGCACGACCTCCATGAGCGTCAAGGGCAAGGCCGAGACCTGGACCTTCATGATCGACAAAGCCACGTCGGTGACCGCCAAGGGCGCCACCCACACGACCCTCGCAGCCAAGTCCGACGGCAAGAGCACGGTCCTGACCGATTTCGTGAAGACAGGCGACTCAGTGGGCGTGGAATATCACGACATGGGAGGGGGCAAGCTGCACGCGGCCAGGATCAACGTGACGACGCCGAAACCGTAGCGTAGCTGGTCCCGCACGCACGAGCGGCGGAGGGGGGCGGTCACGGCGACCGTCCTCTTCGCCTCTTCTTAGACCACGCGCTTCTCGGACCATGCGACGACCGCACGTGTTTCCTTCCAGGTCGACGCCGAAATCTGGCCCGCATCTCGCCCGCAGGTCCTGCCTTGTGTCCGGCGTCCGGCAGCTATAAAGTGGCGGCACGCAATCAAGGGATGCGACGCATGTTTCATGGAGGTGCAGGATGATCCGCGTGCTTTCGCGTGCGGCGGCGGTGCTGCTCGGTCCGGTGGCCGTCCTGGCCGCATTTTCTGCCACGTCTCCGCTGGCGCAAAGCCAGGCAGGCGGCACCGTGGTGCTGACCGGCGCGCGCATCATCGATGGCACCGGACGGCCTGCGATTGAGCGGGCCACCGTGGTCGTTACGAACGGCCGAATTCAGGAGGTCGGATCTGCCGCCTCAGTCCGGATTCCTTCCGGAACCACGCGCGTCGATGTCACAGGCAAGACGCTTGTCCCCGGCATGATCAACTCGCACGGTCACGTGGACGCGGGCCGCGGCTCCACCGCGCCGGTTCGCGAGCAGCTCCTGGCCCAGCTCCAGATGTACGCGCAGTACGGCGTCACCACCGCGTATAGCCTAGGCTCCGGCGCGTCCGACACGATGGAGGGGCTGAAGCTGCGCGACGAGCAGGAGCACGGCGCGCTCGGACGGGCGCGGCTCTACTCGGCTGGGGTGGTGATTGCCGACCGGACGCCCGAGGAGGCGCGAAGGAGCGTCGACGCGCGAGCGGACCAGAAGGTGGACATCATCAAGATCCGGGTCGACGGCGAAGACAGCAACCCGAACAAGATGACGCCGCCCATCTACCGCGCCGTGATCGATCAGGCGCACAAGCGTGGACTGCGTGTCGCCGCGCACATGTACTACTTGAAGGACGCCCAGGGACTGCTCGACGCGGGCGCCGACGTGCTGGCGCACAGCGTGCGGGACCAGGACGTCACACCGGCATTCATCGCCGACCTCAAGAAGCGCAATGTCGGGTACATCCCCACGCTCACCCGCGATCTCTCGGTGTTCGTGTACGAGAGCACACCGTCGTTCTTCAGCGAAGCCTTCTTCCTGCGCGGAAAGTCACTCTATGGCACTCAGGTGGCCCAGTTGAGCCAGCCGGGCGCGCAGGAGAAGGTGCGCGGCGACAAGGAAGTGTTCGAACAAAGCCTGCAACGCTTCCAGG
>CAZCEL010000069.1:0-14355 GCA_964497175.1 uncultured Bifidobacteriaceae bacterium | reverse complement strand
CCTCGAGCCCTCGGGCCGCGGGCTCTATGCCGGAGCAGTGGGCTATCTGGATTTCGCCGGCAACCTGGATTTCTGCATCGCGATTCGAACCGTCATCATGTCGGGCGGAAAAGCACTCGTCCAGGCCGGGGCGGGCATCGTGATGGATTCCAATCCGGCCGCCGAGTACGAAGAGACGCGGGACAAGGCGCGCGCCCTGCTGCAGGCACTCGATCTCGCGCAGGCGGGTCTGTAACGTCATGGTGCTCGTGCTGGACAACTACGATTCGTTCACCTACAACCTCGTGCAGTATCTGGGCGAACTGCGAGCCGAGGTAACCGTGGTGAGAAATGACGCCGTGTCGCTGGCCGACATCGAGAGCAGACGCCCCGACTGCATCGTGATTTCTCCGGGTCCGGGACGCCCCGAAGAGGCCGGTGTCACACTGGACGTCATCAAGCACCTGGGCGAGCGGACACCCATTCTCGGCGTGTGTCTCGGTCACCAGGCGATTGGGGCGGCCTTCGGGGGGTCGGTCATCCGCGCTCCCACGCCGATGCACGGCAAGACGTCGATGATCGAGCACAACGGCCGGGGGGTGTTTACCGGCCTCACCGGCCCATTTCAGGCGTCCCGGTATCACTCGCTCATCGTATCGGAGGCTGATCTGCCGCCCGAGCTCGAGGTGACCGCGTGGACACGTGACGACCGGATCATCATGGGTCTGCGACATCGCCGCTGTCCGGTTCATGGCGTCCAGTTCCACCCCGAGTCGATCCTGACCGACGAAGGGCGCCACATCCTCCGGAACTTTCTCGACCGACGGCTGGATTGAGCGCGGCAATGTTCCCCGCCTTGATCGAGAAGGTGATGCGACGGCAGGACCTGACGACCGACGAGGCGGCGGCCGCCATGACGGAGGTCATGGCAGGACGCGCCGCCGACGCACAGATGGCGGGCCTGCTCGTCGCGTTGGCCATGAAGGGCGAACGGCCGGCCGAGATCGTCGGCCTCGCCCGGACCATGCGTGCCCACGCCGTTCCCCTGGCCGCCGTACACGCCGACGTGTTCGACACGTGCGGCACCGGGGGTGACCGGTCCGGTACCTTCAACATCTCCTCGTGTACTGCGCTGGTCGTCGCGTCGTGCGGCGTCCGTGTCGCCAAGCACGGCAACCGGTCCGTCTCGAGCCTGTGTGGCAGCGCGGACGTCTTTGAGGCACTGGGCGTGCAGGTCACGGCTTCCCCTGCAGTGGTCGAGCGCTGCCTGACCGAGGCGGGGATCGGGTTCTTCTTCGCGCCGACCTTCCATCCCTCGATGCGGCACGCGCGCCAGGTTCGCGGTGCCCTCGCCGTGCGCACTGCGTTCAATCTGCTCGGACCGCTCACCAGCCCGGTTGGCGCCACCAAACAGCTGGTGGGCGTGCCGCGCCCGGAGTTCACCGAGCTTCTCGCCCGCGCGCTCCTGATGCTCGGGGCTGAGCGTGCGTGGGTCGTGCACGGTGCGGACGGCATCGATGAGATCTCGACCACCGGTTACACCAAGATCTCGGAGTGCCGTCATGGCGCCGTGAACACGTTCTATCTACACCCGACCGACGTCGGGCTTCCGAAGGCGTCGCTCGCGGCGCTGCTTGGCGGCAGCGCGGAGGATAACGCCCGCATCATCGGCAGGATTCTCGACGGCGAGCCGGGGCCGGCTCGCGATGTGGTGGTGTTGAATGCCGGAGCCGCACTGTTCATCGCGGGATCGGCTCGGTCGATCGACGAGGGCATGCGTCAGGCGGCGCGCGCAATCGACCGGGGAGACAGCCGACGCACGCTCGACCGGCTCGTCGCCAGCTCGACGGGCAAGGTCCCGGCAGACGGAGCGGGGACGTGAAGGTGGCACCAACGGGGTCCGCCGACCTCCTGAGAACCATCGTCGCGGGCACTCGCCGGGTTGTGGACGTGCGCCAAGCGCGCGAGCCCTACACAACCCTCGCCCGGAGGGCCGAGCAGGTCCCCTCGAGGCCGGGTGTGTTCGCTGCCGCGCTCCGGCAGCCGGGCCGGATACGGGTGATCGCCGAGTGCAAACGGCGCTCGCCATCCCGCGGCGTCCTTCGCACACGTTACGAGCCTATCGCGATCGCCCGGGGCTACGTGGAGGCCGGCGCTGCCGCGATCTCTGTGCTGACCGAGCCCATGTTCTTCGATGGGGCGATCGAGCATCTTCAGCAGATTCGCCGGGCCGTCGACGTTCCGGTCCTTCGCAAGGACTTCATCGTGTCGGAGTACCAGCTGCTCGAGGCGCGGGCGGCCGGCGCTGACGCCGTGCTGCTGATTGTGGCTGCCGTCTCGCCTGGAGAGCTGCAGGCGCTCTTGTGCAGCGCCGAGCAGATCGGCCTCGATGCCCTCGTGGAAGTGCACAATCGCGAGGAACTCGATGTGGCGGTCGATGCGGGCGCCCGCATCGTCGGCGTCAACAATCGCGATCTCCGCACGCTTGTGGTCGATATCCGGGCCTCCGAGGACCTCATCGCGCTGATGCCCCGCGATGTCCTGGCCGTGAGCGAGAGCGGCCTCAAGACGCCCGACGATGTCAAGGCGCTCGGCCGGCTGGGCTATCACGCGTTTCTGATTGGCGAGCGCTTCATGATGCAGCCCGATCCTGGGGCAGCGTTGAGAGAGCTGCTCGACGCGGCTTCAGACGGAATATCGGCCGTCGTGCGGTCGCCGGTTGCGTGAGGCCACAGATGCTCGTCAAGATTTGCGGAATCACGCGCCTGGTGGATGCCCAGGCCGCCGTCGACTGCGGGGCCCGGGCGCTGGGCTTTGTCTTCTGGCCGAAGAGTCCAAGATTCATCGACCCATACCGCGCACGTGTAATCGCTGCCATGCTTCCTCCGTTTGTGGTGCCCGTGGGGGTCTTTGTGGACCAGGACGCGGAGTACGTCAACGCCGTGGCCAGTCTGGTGCCTCTGGGGGCCGTGCAGCTGCACGGCAGCGAGGATGTGGCGTTTGCCACGTCGCTCACACGACCGGTCGTCAGGGCCGTCTCGAGCGCCGAGCCGTCGGTCGCGAACGCGTGGCCCGACCGCGTCACGCTGCTCCTCGACTCCGGCGATCCTGCCCGGCGCGGCGGAACGGGCGCGCGGGCCGACTGGCGAGGGGCAGCGGCTCTCGCGGAAAAGCGAAGACTGATCCTCGCCGGCGGGCTGACACCCGAGAACGTCGCTGGCGCGGTCGCCGAGGTGCGGCCCTTCGGCGTTGACGTGTCATCGGGCGTGGAGCGTGCGCCCGGCATCAAGGACCACGATCGGCTGCGGGCATTTATGGCGGCACTGGGGAGCGAGTGCAGCGTGCCCGGCGCAATGGAACGGTCCAGATGAGAATAGCAACCCGACGCGACCCCGACCCGCGTGGCTACTTCGGCGAGTTCGGTGGACGTTACGTCCCAGAGACGCTGGTGGAGCCGGTCGAGGCGCTTGAGCGCGCCTACTACGCGGCGCGCGACGATCCGGACTTTCTCGGCGAGCTGGACCGCCTCCTCAAACACTACGTCGGCCGGCCCACGCCGCTCTACGAGACCGCTCGACTGACACGGGCTTTCGGTGGGGCGCGGATCTTTCTCAAGAGAGAAGACCTCACGCATACCGGGGCGCACAAGATCAACAACGCGCTCGGCCAGGCGCTGCTCGCGGTGCGGATGGGGAAGAGCCGGATCGTAGCCGAGACGGGTGCCGGTCAGCACGGCGTGGCGACGGCGACCGCCTGTGCGCTGCTCGGGCTCGCGTGCCACGTTTACATGGGCGTCCAGGACATGGAGCGACAGGCCCTGAACGTGTTCCGGATGCGGCTGCTCGGCGCCGAGGTCATTCCCGTGGATGCCGGAAGTCGAACGCTCAAGGACGCGATCAACGAGGCCATGCGCGACTGGGTGACCAACGTCGTCGACACGTACTATCTCCTCGGCTCAGTGCTGGGGCCCCATCCATATCCGTTGATGGTCCGGGAATTCCAGTCGGTGATCGGGCGAGAGGCCAAGGCACAGATCATCGAGGCGGCCGGCCGTCTGCCCGACGCCATCGTTGCGTGCGTCGGCGGCGGAAGCAATGCGCTCGGGATGTTCGACGCCTTCTTCGGCGATTCCTCGGTACGATTGATCGGAGTCGAGGCTGGCGGAGAGTGCATCGCGCCGGGGCGTCACGCGGCCCGTTTCGCTGGCGGGAGCGCCGGAGTCTTGCAGGGTACGCGCACCTTCGTGCTCCAGGACGAGGACGGCAATATCGAGCCGACGCACTCCATCTCAGCGGGTCTGGACTATGCAGCTATCGGTCCGGAACATGCGTGGCTGCGGTCGATCGGCCGCGCGGAATATGCTCACGTGAGCGATGCCGACGCCCTGGCCGCTTTCGGGACCCTGGCTCGGCTCGAAGGCATCCTACCGGCGCTCGAGTCGGCGCATGCCGTGGCGTTCGCTGGGCTGGTAGCCCGGGATCTCGGGCCCGGCGCCATCGTGCTGGTCAATCTGTCCGGACGGGGGGACAAGGATGTGCATACGCTGGAGAAGTCGAGGGCGACCCCATGACCGTGTCCGACAGGATCACGGGGTCCCGTCTCGACGACACGTTTGCCCGACTCCGGCGCGAGCAGCGTCCCGGTCTGGTCACGTACACGACCGCGGGCGATCCCGATCTGCCGCGATCAGGACAGATCCTCGAGGCGCTGGATCGGGCGGGGGCGGATGTTCTGGAGGTGGGTGTGCCGTTTTCCGATCCTCTTGCCGACGGACCCGTGATACAGCGCGCGACCGAACGGGCACTGGGGGCGGGCGGCAGCCTGCGAGCGGCCCTGGATCTCATCGCCTCGATTCGGCGGGGCGTGACGGCGCCCGTTGTCGTCTTCAGTTATGCGAATCCGCTGCTTCGGATGGGACTCGAGCACTTCGCCGCACGCGCCGCCGCCGCCGGCGTGGACGGCGTGCTGGCGCTGGATCTGCCGGTCGAAGAGGCGGGAGGGTTCCGCGACGTGCTCGCGTCGGCGGGCCTGGATACCATATTTCTCCTGAGCCCGACGACGACCGATGCGAGAATCCGGAAGGCGGCGGCGCTCGGCAGCGGCTTCCTGTACGGGATCTCGAGGCTGGGCGTCACGGGCGTCAGAGATGAGGTCGCCCCTGGGGCCGAGGCGCTCGTCCGCCGCATCCGAGCGGTGACGAGCCTGCCGGTGGCGCTCGGCTTCGGGATCTCGAGGCCGGAACACGTGGCGGCGGTGAGCGCGTTTGCCGACGCAGCCGTCGTCGGCAGCGCACTCGTCTCACTCATCGCCGAGGCTGCCTCGTCGCCCCGGCTCATCGAACGGGTCGAGGAGTACGTACGCCATCTGAAGAGTGGGTGCGCTGTTCCGCGCACATGACGCCCATGACGATCGACGACCTGCGCAAGGACATTGACCGGGTAGACGAGGTGCTCGTGCGGCTGTTGAACGAACGAGCGCGCTGCGCGTGCGAGATCGGCCAGCTGAAGAAGACGCTGGGGCTCGAGGTCTATCAGCCGGAGCGCGAGAAGGAGGTCCTCCAGCACGTGCGCGAGGTCGCGTGCGAAGGGCCGCTTGGGCCGGAGGCGATCGGCCGGCTGTTCGAACGCATCATCGACGAGGCGCGCCGGCTCGAGCGGCGGGTCGTCCATGACGAGATGGGCCCCGAGGACCTGAAACTGACGACATGAGGCAACGACCGAGATCCGTGACGAGGTGAGGACACCATGGTTGTAGTGATGGAGGAGCGGGCGACCGAGGCGCAGATCGAGCACGTCGTGGCACGCCTGGTCGAGATGGGCATGGACGTGCATCGGTCCACCGGCGTCACCAGGACCGTCCTGGGAGCCGTCGGTCAGGGGCGTCCGGACAAGGGCCTGATCGAGATGCTCGACGGCGTGCACGAGGTGCTGCGGATTTCCGAGCCGTACAAGCTGGCCAGCCGCACGTTCAAGCCCGAGGGCACCGTCATCACCGTCGGCGACATCCGCATCGGCGGCGACGAGGTCATCGTGATGGCCGGACCGTGTTCCGCCGAGAACGAGAAGCAGGTGCGGACGACAGCCGCGGCTGTCAGACGGGCGGGCGCAAAGATTTTCCGAGGCGGCGCGTTCAAGCCGCGGAGCTCACCCTACAGCTTTCAGGGCCTTGGTGAGCAAGGGCTCCGGATGCTTCGCGACGCGTGCAGCGCGGAGAACATGGCGCTGGTCTCCGAGGTCATGGATGTCAGCCAGATCGATCTGATCGAGCGGTACTGCGACATCTTCCAGGTCGGCGCGCGCAATATGCAGAACTTTACCCTGCTGCGGGAGCTGGGCCACACGCGCAAGCCCGTGCTGCTGAAGCGCGGCATCTCGGCGACCATCGAGGAGTGGCTGCTGTCGGCCGAGTACGTGCTGAGTGGCGGCAACACCGAGGTCGTGCTCTGCGAGCGCGGCATCCGAACGTTCGAGACCGCTACCCGCAACACCTTCGACGTGTCGGCGATCCCCGTCGTGAAGAAGCTGAGTCATCTGCCGATCATTGCTGATCCGAGCCACGGCGCAGGACGGCGCGACATGGTGGCGCCCATGGCTCGCGCGGCCGTGGCGGCAGGCGCCGACGGGCTCATCATCGAAGTTCACTGCGATCCGGATCGCGCGTTGAGCGACGGCGCGCAGTCGATGTTTCCGTCGCAGTTCGAGCGCCTGATGGCCGAGCTGCGCATCATCGCCCCCGCCATCGGGCGGAGCATCTGTCTCGAGCCGGTAGCGCGACGGGGCTGGGGGAGCTGACGCGTGTGCCCGTCACCCGGGGTGTCTGACGTCCCGGCTGCCTGACACTGCCGCCTCCGCTTCTCATGGATCTTCCCGTCATCCAGCCCGGACGTGCCGTCAGCGGAGCCGCGCCGCTCTTCTCGAAGATCGGCATCGTCGGGCTCGGCCTGATCGGCGGATCGATTGCCCTCGCGTCGCGCCGGATCTGGCCGGCGTCGCTCGTCATCGCGGTCGACAACAAGGACGTGCTCGAGACGGCCATGCAGCTTCACGCGGTCGACGTAGCCGCCGACGACCTGGACGTGCTCGCCGAGGCCGACCTCGTCGTCCTCTCGGCGCCCGTACGTCAGAACCTTGGGCTCCTTGGCCAGATTGCCGAGCACGTTCAGACCGGCGCCGTCGTCACGGACACGGGCGGGACCAAGCGCGCCATCGTTCACGCGGCCCGCCAGCTCCCGCCCAGATTCTCGTTCGTGGGCGGGCACCCCCTCGGCGGGGCGGCCGCCAGCGGTCTCGAGCACGCGCGCCCCGACCTCTTCACGGGACGACCCTGGGTGCTGACCCCTGAGGGGGACGGCCCTGGCGAAGCCCTCGAGAAACTCACGTCGTTCGCCCGCGCGCTGGGTGCCCTGCCCACGATCCTAGACGCTGCCGCTCACGATCGCCTGCTGGCGTTCATCAGTCACCTGCCGCAGCTGACGGCCAGCGCGCTCATGCACGTGGTCGGCGATGCCGTCGGCGATGACGGCCTGGCGCTGGCGGGTCGCGGGCTTGTCGATACCACCCGCCTGGCCTCGAGCAGACCGGGCATCTGGCAGGACATCGCGGCGACAAACGCGGACGAGATTGGCGCCGCCCTCGACCTGCTCATCGCCGTTCTGCGGGATCTGCGCGGGGACCTGGACACCGGCGATCACCTCGCAGACGTGTTCACGGCCGCGGGCCGGTGGCGCAGCCGAATCACTGGTCCGCCGAACGTATAATCGCCGCAGATGAATAAAGTGCTCGCCAGCGCGGCCGAGGCCGTAGCGCTCGTGCCGGAGGGGGCCTCGATCCTGATGGGGGGATTCGGCCTCTGCGGGATTCCTGAAAACCTGATCGCGGCCCTTCGGCTTCGAGGCACCGGCCGCCTGACGATCATCAGCAACAACGCCGGCGTCGACGAGTACGGCATCGGCGTGCTGCTCAGGTCGAGGCAGGTGCGCAAGATGATCTCGACCTACGTCGGCGAAAACAAGGAGTTCGAGCGGCAGTTCCTCGCTGGCGAACTCGAGGTGGAGCTCCTGCCGCAAGGGACGTTTGCCGAGCGTATTCGGGCCGGTGGCGCCGGCATCGGCGGTTTCTACACCCCCACGTCGTACGGGACGATCGTCGCCGAAGGCAAGGAAACACGAGTCATCGACGGCCGGCCGCATGTACTCGAAGCGCCCATCCGCGCCGACTTTGCATTCGTCCGCGCCTGGAAGGGCGACCGGCTCGGCAACCTCGTCTACCGCAAGACGGCCCGGAACTTCAACCCGGCGATGGCGACCGCGGCGGCCGTCACGATTGCCGAAGTCGAGCAGCTGCTGGAGCCGGGGGGCATCGACCCCGACCACGTGGTCACGCCAGGTATCTTCGTACGGCACATCATCCAGGGGACCCGGTACGAGCGGCGCATCGAGAAACGGACGACACGCCAGTGAGCACCATCGACCTTCGGGAGCGGATTGTCAGGCGAGTTGCCAGAGAGCTCAAGGACGGCGACTACGTGAACCTCGGCATCGGCATGCCGACGCTCGTCGCCAACTACGTCCCGCCCGGCATCGACATCACGCTCCATTCAGAGAACGGCATGCTGGGCGTCGGGCCGTATCCCGATGAGGATCAGGTCGACGCCGATCTCATCAACGCCGGCAAGGAGACAGTGACCGAGACCCCCGGATGCTCGTACTTCAGCAGCGTCGATTCGTTCGCCATGGTGCGCGGGGGGCACATCGATCTCACCGTGCTCGGTGCCCTGCAGGTCGACCAGGAAGGCAATCTGGCGAACTGGATGATTCCGGGGAAGATGGTCAAAGGCATGGGCGGGGCGATGGATCTGGTGTGCGGCGCGCGACGAGTCATCGTGGCCATGGAGCACACGACGCGCGACGGGGGCCACAAGATTCTCAAACGGTGCACGCTGCCGCTGACCGGCGTGGCCGTCGTGAACATGATCGTCACGGACATGGCCGTCATCGACGTCACGAAGGACGGCCTGTGGCTGCGCGAGGTCGCGCGCGACACGACGGTCGAGCGCGTGCGAGCGGCAACCGGCGCGGACCTCATCGTGACCAGCGAGGTGGCCAGCTTTGACTGAGCAACTCGACGTCGTCATTCTCAGTGCGTGCCGTACGCCGATTGGCGCTTTTGGCGGCTCGCTGAAGGATGTGTCGGCGGGCGCCCTGGGCGCGATTGCCATCCGCGAGTCTCTCACGCGGGCTCGACTGGATCCGCGTGAGGTCGACGACGTGCTGATGGGATGCGTGCTTCAGGCTGGGGCCGGCATGAACGTGGCGCGTCAGGCCGCACTGGCGGCCGGCATCCCCGTCGAGGTGCCCGCCGAGACCGTCAACCGCGTCTGCGGATCTGGCCTTCAGGCCGTCATCCACGCGGTCGAGGAGATCCGGTGCGGAGGCCTGGAGGCGATCGTCGCCGGCGGCACCGAATCGATGTCCAACGCGCCGTACCTGCTCAAGAACGCCCGTTGGGGCTACCGCATGGGCCACGCCGAGGCGCTCGACTCGATGATCAGCGACGGTCTGACGTGCGCCATCAAGTCCTGCCACATGGGCATCACCGCTGAAGAAGTGGCGTCCCGGTACGCCGTGTCCCGGATGGATCAGGACGCGTTTGCCGCCGAGAGTCAGCGGCGCGCAGGCGCGGCCATCGACAACGGGAGCTTCGCGGCAGAGATTGTGCCGGTCGACCTTCCGGCTCGAAAGGCCGCTCTGTCCCGCCTGGAAGTCGACGAGTACCCGCGTCGGGGCACGACCGCCAACACGCTGGCCGCCTTGAAACCGGCTTTCCGGAAGGATGGATCGGTCACGGCGGGAAACGCCTCGGGGATCAACGATGGAGCCTCGGCCCTGGTCATCACCACGCTCGAGCGCGCACGCCGAGCCGGCGTGTCCCCGTTGGCCCGGATCCTGGCCTACGGGTCGGCAGGGGTCGACCCGGCCATCATGGGGATGGGGCCCGTTCCCGCCATCCGGAAGGTCCTGGCCCGCAGTGGACTGACAGTCGCCGACGTCGATCTGTTCGAGCTGAACGAGGCTTTTGCGGCGCAGTCGCTGGCCGTGATTCGCGAGCTCGGCCTCGACCCTGCGCGCGTCAACGTCAACGGCGGAGCCATCGCGCTCGGCCACCCTATTGGCGCGAGCGGAGCCCGGGTGCTGACGACACTGCTGTATGCGCTCAAGGTGAGACGGGGGCGCTACGGCATCGCCTCGCTGTGCATCGGCGGCGGCATGGGCATCGCGATGCTGGTTGAAGCATTGTGAAGCTACCCGCTCGCGTCCTCGCGGCGCTCGTCGACCACGCGCGCGCTGCCAGTCCTCGCGAGTGCTGCGGGGTGCTCATCGGGAACGACACGGACATCGTCGAGGCGTTCGGGACGCGGAACATCGCGGCCAGTCCTGACCGCTTTCTCGTCGACCCGAGCGATCACTTCCAGGCCGTGCGGCGCGCCCGCGAGTGTGGCCTCGAGATTCTCGGCTTCTACCACTCGCATCCGCATTCTCCGCCGTACCCGTCGCCGACGGATCTTCTGGAAGCAACCCATCCGAACGCGTTGTGCCTGATTGTCGGCCTTGGCGGGCCTCAGCCTGAGGCCAGGCTGTTCAGACTCGGCCAGGAAAGCGCTCGCGAACTCCTACTCGAAGTCGCGGAAATCGTCGATCCCACCGGGGTGCACCTGCACGGTTGCTGACGCCGAGGTGATCAGCTTGTCCTTCCGCTTCATGTGGAAGTACACCTTGTACGCTCCGGGCCTGCGGAACGTGTGTTGCACGGTGAAGCGGCGCTTGATCTGCGTCTTGCCAGCGACGTACGGCTCACAATCCGAGGTCGCCTCCGACCGCGTGTCGTCGCCCCATTCCCACTCGATCGTTGGACAGTAGTACTCCTCGAAGTCGTCGGGGCCTCCGGAGAGTTCGGCGGTCAGGACGATGCGTGCGGGCGAGACGGCGACCACGGGCTGCGCTCGAAGCGTCAGCCGCGGACGCTTGACGTCATCCTTCTGGTTCTTCTGGCCAGCCAGCGACGCGGATGGTGCTGTCAGCGCCAGGCACACCGCGACGGCCGTTACGAGCGGTCCTGGAGAGGTCATCGGTCTCTTCCTACGTGTACCGGCAGGCGCTGCACGCATTGTACCGACCGGCTGTGGGCGTAAGCAACCGCGTTCATGGATAATACTCTGATGTCCATCGCGACCAGTGGCCCGCCGATTGGTCATGTTCGGGCCCCGATCTCAACCGTCGACGTCGAGATGCTCGTGGTTCCCTGGTTCGAGAACGATCCCCCGCAGGCAATCGAAGGTCTCGACCGGGCTACGGGCGGCGAGGTAGGCCGGGCCCTGGCCTCGAAGGAATTCGTCGGCCGCCCGTTCGACCTGCTTGTGACACCACTCCTGGACACAGGGTGGAAGCCAAGGCGCGTCGCCCTGATCGGTGCCGGCGTCGCCACCGATTTTTCGACGGCACTGGCCCGCCGCCTGGCGACCTCGGCCGTGTTGACTGCCCGACAGCGCCGCGTCGAGCGCCTGGCGTTTGTCCTGCGGCCAGGCTCGGCCGGCGTGTCTGGCGACGTGGACCTTGCGGGTTTCCTGCAGGCAGCGGTCGAAGGATTGACGCTCGGCGAGTTCAGCGGGGGCACGTACAAGACTGACGAGGGGTCGCTCGGGTCTGCGCCGCGCTCCACGGTCGTGCTTCCCGATGTGGCGGACACGTCGCCCGAGAGCCCCGCGCGACTTGACGGTGCCTTGGACCGTGGGCGACTGCTGGGTGAGTGCAGCAACCTTGCGCGCGCGCTGGCCAATGAACCTGGCAACACACTCACACCCCGCGAGTTCGCGACGCGAGCCGCGCAGGTTGCCGGCGAAGGGGGTGCGACGGTCGAGGTGCTGGACGAACACCAGATCGAAGCGCTTGGCATGGGGCTGCTGCTCGGCGTCGCTCGCGGCAGCAGCGAACCGCCCCGTCTGCTCGTGTGCCGCCACGAGCCGCGCGGCGCCGCGGCCGGCGGGCCCGTGCTCGGCCTGGTCGGTAAGGGGATCACGTTCGACTCAGGGGGCATCTCCATCAAACCTGCCGAGGGCATGGAGCGCATGAAGGACGACATGGCAGGGGGCGCGGCGGTCGTGTGCGCCATGCGCGCCATCGCGCGCTTGAACGCACCGATTCGCGTGGTGGGCGTCGTGCCGGCGACCGAAAACATGCCCGGCGGCCGTGCGGTCAAGCCGGGCGATATCCTCAGGAGTGCGGAGGGCAAGACTGTCGAGGTCATCAACACTGATGCCGAAGGCCGCCTGATTCTCGGAGACGGCCTGTGGTATGCGCGGCGCCTCGGCGCCACTCACCTCGTGGACACCGCCACCCTGACCGGTGCCGTCGTGGTCGCCCTGGGCAAGCTGACGAGCGGCATCTTCGGCACCCCTGACTGGTGGGTCGATCAGGTCAGGCGGGTCGCCGAGCGGGCGGGAGACCGCGTCTGGCCCATGCCGCTGGTGGACGAGTACCGCGAACAGCTGAAGAGCGAGATCGCGGATTTCACCAACACCGGGGGCAGACCGGCGGGCGCCATCACTGCGGCCTTGTTTCTCAGGGAATTCACGGGCGGTCTCCCCTGGGCCCACCTCGACATCGCCGGAACGGCGTGGGCCGATGAACCGCGGCCTTACCTCCCGAAAGGGCCGAGCGGCGTGGCCGTGCGCACGCTGGCGGAGCTGGCATTTTCCTCGGATTCCTGGAAATAGGGAGCCAGCTGTCGCCGTGCCGGGTGTTCTTCAAGAGCCGCCGCCCGTCATCGTCAAGATCGTCGAGCCGCGTGGCGACCCGACAGGGCTGGCAGATGTTCTCATCGGCGCCCTGGGACTTGCCGGTGTCCTCGTCCTGCTGGCTGCGGCGCTCGGCGTGCTGCTTGGCGGGTTGCTGTTCTGGCTGCGCTCCCGCGCTGTCTGAGGGCCCGTCGCCACCTCCGCGACTGGCGACGGCCTCGCGCCGGTCTCAGGGCTGGCGTGCGACGGTGTCCGCTCGCTTGAGCGATCGCTGATAGCGACGAATCGCGTCGAACAGCGCCTCGGCAATGCGCTGCCGATAGACATCGGCCTTGAGGAGCTTCGCTTCGTGGGCGTTCGTGAGGAAGGATACTTCAGCCAGGACGCTGGGCATTGCGGCGCCAATCAGCACCGCGAAAGGGGCCTGCTTGACACCAAGGTCCCGCACGGCCCGGTTCGACGCGCGAAGCTTCTGAACGAGCGCGCGCTGCACCAGGGTGGCCAAATCGCGCGATTCGTCGAGCTTGCTGTTGAGGGCAATAGCCCTCACGGCCTCGGGCAGCGCGGCCATGGTCTGCCCCGACCCCGCGTTCTCTCTGGCTGCCACCGCGGCCGCGCTCGCGCTCTTCGCGAAGTTGAGAAAGTACGTCTCGATGCCCCGTGCCTGACGATTGCCGCTTGCGTTTGCGTGGATGGACAGAAACAGGTCGGCCTTCTCGCGATTTGCAATCGCCGTCCTCTCCGGCAGGGACAAGTAGTCGTCGCTGCGGCGCGTCAGCACTACGTCGATGCCCGGAACCGCTGTGAGGAGCCGCTCCAGCCGCAGCGCGACGTCGAGCACCAATTCGGCCTCGGTGCCGTCTGCGCCTCTCGCGCCGGGGTCGTGGCCGCCGTGCCCGGGATCGACCACGATGCGGGAGATGCCCAGCCCAAGCTGCCGCGCCATCGAAAAGCCGCCGTCGAGGTTGCGCTGCGGCGGCCCGATGACCACTGGCGGTGCGAGCGAGACGACGGGCGTGGTGCGCTCTGACGCAAGGGCAGCGGACTGCGCCTCAGCTGCGTTGATGTCCGGCAGGGCCTCCACGCGAGAAAATGGCAGACTGGTCCTCCATCTGAGAGCCAGCTGCCTCGAAGGGAGAATCGTCGGCGGTATCCCGGCCGGTGCCGGCAGCGGCGCTGACCTCGCAAGGCTCGACGGTACTGACCGAAGGCAGTCGATGACGAGGCGATAAGGACTGTAAAGCGGGTACACGCTGTAGCTCGATACGCCGTCGGCGTCGAGCACAACCCGCGTCGTGTTGTTGGGATGCCGGCCCACACGGATCTGCCGGACGACCCTCGCGTCGTCATCGAAACGCAGCGTCTGGCCGACGAGCCCCGGCAGAGCCTGCGTGGGCGACAGATCCACGAAGACCCGCGCGGGGTTGACGAGGCGCTCGTCGCGAAATGGCACCTCGCCATCGAGTTCGATGATGACGCGCACGCCGTCTGGAAGAGCCAGGCGGCGAACGGCTCGCACCGTAACCGGCCTGCCGCCGGGGCGTGTCCGGTCCTGTGCGCGCCGGCTGAGCTCTCCGCCAGCCGAGC
>CAZCEL010000068.1:0-14428 GCA_964497175.1 uncultured Bifidobacteriaceae bacterium | reverse complement strand
ATACAAGGGGGCGTGTTCACCGCCATCTACTTGGATGGACGCGAAGTCGTCAACGGGAGGAGACCATGAAGTGGAGCTGTTCGGGCTGTATCGTCGGCGCCCTTCTCATTGGTTGGCTCATCTGGGCGGCTCCGGCCGCCACCGGGCAGCCGGCGGCCACGACACGACAGGCGTCCCTCGCCAAGAACGACTCGCCCTGGCCGGACGCCGAGAGCCTTCGGAAGCGTCGGGAGTCGGCCGACGCGCGGCCGCTGTTTCGCAGCCACACGCCGCTCGAGTTCAAGCTGGTGGCCGACTTCAAGGCCGTCCAGCGCGACCGCGACGAGAAAAGCTTGAAGACCTTCCCGGCCACGCTCGTCGTCGCCCGGGAGGGAGACACGAACGAGACCGACTCGATCAGCCTGAACATCCGGACACGCGGACACACCAGACGCCGTCCGGCCACCTGCAACTTTGCGCCCCTGCGTCTCGAGTTTCCAACCGAGGCCAAGAAGACGCTGTTCGACGGCCAGAAGACCTTGAAGCTCGGCGTGCATTGCCGGGATGTGGACGAATACGAGCAGTATGTGCTCCGCGAGTATCTCGTCTACAGGATGTTCAATCTGATCACGCCCCGCTCGTTCCGGGCCAGGCTCGCGAAAGCCACCTACGTGGACCAGGCGACGCAGAAGCCGGTCGGCACTCACCACGCCCTCTTCATCGAAGACGACGACGATGTGGCGAGGAGGATGGAGGGACGGATTGCCGACCTCCTGAAGATCACGTTCAGGGGCGTGGAGCCCGAGACGATTCGCCTGCTGACGATATTTGCGTACATGATCGGCAACACGGACATGTCGATGTTTGTCCTTCACAACATCCGCCTGGTGCAGACGCCCGCAGGAACGCTCTACCCGGTTCCCTACGATTTCGATTATTCGGGCCTGGTCAACGCCCGGTACGCCATACCTGACAAACAGTTCGGCATCGGGTCGGTCCGGGAGCGGCTGTACCGCGGCCCCTGCGCCACGCTGACGCAGCTCGAACCGTACTTCGCGAAGTTCCGCGCCGTGAAAGCCGACGTGATGGCGCTGTACGACACGGTGCCCGATCTGGACGAAAAGTATCGGCGGAGCGCTCGCGAGTACCTCGAAGGGTTCTATCGCATCATCGACAAGCCGGGCGACGTGAAGCGCGCGTTCGTCGACGGGTGCGACAGGGCGGGAATGTAGGGCAGGAAGGCAGAAAGGCAGGAACGATGCGCGCACTTGCTTCGCTCGTCGCCGCGGCGCTCTTGGTCATTGGTCCAATGTTTGTCGGGACTCGGCTGGCGCGGGGTCAGACGGCAAGCCCCCTGCGCATCTACCTCGTGGACGTCGAGGGCGGCAACGCCACGCTGTTTGTCGCGCCGTTGGGCGGGTCGGTCCTCATCGACTCGGGCAATCCGGGCGCGGCCGCGGCACGAGACGCCGACCGGATCATGGCCGCCGCCAGAGACGCGGGCCTCAGCCAGATCGACCATCTCATCACCACACACTGGCACGGGGATCACTTCGGCGCCATGTCCGAGCTCGCGACCCGCATCCCCATCCGCAACTTCATCGATCACGGGCCGAGCGTGCAGCCGCAGCCCGCGAGCGACGATTTCCTGAAGAACGCGTACCCGGCGCTCTACGGGAAGGCCAGGCACACGGTGGCGCAGCCGGGTGATCGGATCCCCGTACCCGGCCTCGACTGGCGGATCGTCACCTCTGGCGGCAAGGCCATCAAGACGCCACTTCCGGGCGGCGGCAGGCCCAACCCGTACTGTGCGAGCTTTAAGCCGCAGGATCCCGACCCGACCGAGAACGCGCAGTCGGTGGGCAGCGTGATCGCATTCGGCAACTTCCGGGCCGTGCACCTGGGCGACCTGACCTGGAACAAGGAGTTCGAGCTGATGTGCCCGAACAACCCCATCGGCACCGTGGATCTCTTTGTGGTGACCCATCACGGCCAGCCGGTGTCGAACGCGGAGGTTGTCGTGCACGCGATCGAGGCGCGGGCGGCCATCATGAACAACGGCACCCGCAAGGGCGGCCAGCCGGGGGCGATGCGCGTCCTCTTCTCGGCGCCGCGGCTGGAGGATCTCTGGCAGCTTCACTTCTCGCTGTTGAGCGGGCAGGAATACACCGTGCCGGGCCTGTTCATCGCGAACGCGATCGATACGCCATCGGACACCATGCCCGTGGCGGCCCTGCCGCCGCCGTCAGGCCCCGGCGCACCGCCGCCTCCCGTCCACAACGGGCCCGCGCATTGGATCAAGGTGTCGGCCCAGACCGACGGCTCGTTCACCGTGACGAACGCGCGTAACGGATTCAGCAAAGCCTACGCGGCCGTGAAGCGCTGACATCTGGCCCCAAGGACATCAACATTGGCCGAGGCCTTCGCGGACCTGGGACGCGCGCTCGTGGGCACGCCTCTCAATTCGTTCGCCCTGTATCTGCTTGGTGATGTGCCGGGCTTTCCGCCCCTCGTACAGACGGTCCACATTCTGAGCGTCTCGGCCGTCATGGGCTCCATCGTCCTCATCGATCTCCGCGTGCTCGGCCTCGCGCTTCCGAGCCAGCGCACGGGCGACCTGGTGCGCCGCCTGGCGCCATGGACGTGGTGGGCGCTCCCCTCGCTCGCGTTGTCGGGTCTGGTGTTTGTCTTCGCCCGGCCGACGCGGTACTTCGTCAACCCGGTCTTCGGTCTGAAGTTCTCGATGCTGGTGCCCGCCCTGATCCTGCTGTTCGTGTTTCAGCGCGGCAGTTCGCGCGACCGACAGTTCTGGGAGGCCTCACCCGCCAGGAAGATGACCGCGCGGTTGATTGCTTTCGTCTCGCTCCTGCTCTGGATCGGCGTGGTGCTGGCGGGTCGCTGGATTGCGTACGCGGACTACCTGTTTGAACTCTGAAGGGCGTCGGGATGCTACAGCAAGTGGCCGATCCAGCGGCCGGTCAGCATCACGCCGATCCAGACGAGGAGCGAACAGGCGCCCGCGACTTTCGAAGCCGGCGTGGTCGTTGTCGCCCCGTCCCAGCGCTCCATGCCACGGGATGTCGCGAGATGAAAGACCGCCATGTTGATCGCCGCCAGAACGAGCAGCCCGATCTTGACCTGGAAGGCCCAGTTGCCGACGTAGTGGCTCGCCCGCGTGATGAACATCCCGACGCCGGACACGATCGACACCGCGCACGCGCCGGAGGTCCACGGAATCACCTCGGCGGTGACGCGGCTGATTGGATAGCGTCGTGCCGCGACTCCGAGCAGGCGCAGATCGACCATCGCGATCGATCCGAGCACGAACGTGGCGGTGAGCACGTGAATGGATTCGAGAAAGGGAAACCACCAGCTCTCGCCGATCGATGCCGCAAGTGGAAGGGCTTCGAGTGAGGTCCAGAGGTCCGCCAGCGCCACGCCCACTCCGCTACTTCCTGACCGCCGAGAAGTCCGACGTCGAGCCGAACGCCGTCACGGTCCCCTTCATCGCGCGTCCGTTCGGCTCGATCGTGCCGGCGTACGAGAACTCGAGGTCGGCCCCGTTGACGTTGACGCGGTACTGAAATGTGACCTGTCCGTCTGCAG
Source organism: uncultured Bifidobacteriaceae bacterium (assembly GCA_964497175.1). Classification (GTDB taxonomy): domain Bacteria; phylum Acidobacteriota; class Vicinamibacteria; order Vicinamibacterales; family CAVVIG01; genus CAZCEL01. Next base: position 10,843 of record CAZCEL010000068.1, on the reverse strand, counting down.
CGGCGCCGGCAAGGCTGCTTTGACCGAGGCGGCTCGTGCACGTGCCGGTGAGTGTGCTGCCCTCCTGGACGACCGTGCAGTCGGTCGTGGCCGGGTTTCCGTCGAGCGTCGCGGTGATCGTCCATGTGCCGGCCAGCCCGGCCGTCCCCGCCGCCGCGTTCTGGCCGCGCCCGCGGCCCCGAGCCGGCTCGGGCGCCGGCAGCGGCGGTGGCGGCGGTGGCTTGAGGTCCGGCCTCTCGGCCGCCGCCGCGGAGACGAGTGTGGCCGTCTCTCTCGGCTGCTGAAGAGGCGACGTCACTTTGATCCACCTCCCGGGTTGAAGCGACGCCAGGCTCTCGATCAGGAGGTCGGGAATCGGACTCCTGAAGGTGAGCGTGCGGTTCTCCCGGTCGGCGGAGACGAACTCGACGGGCAGGATGTAGCCTTCATCGATGCCCTTCATCACCTCATATCTGGGCGCGTAGATCACGGTGTCGGCCTCGCCCTTCACAGGCACCCATGTGAGCATCAGCTTGTCGCCTGGCTTGTAGCCGGAGACATAGCTGTTCACGGCATCCCTGACCAACGCCTTTGCCGTCAATGTCTTTGCGGATCGGTCGACCGACACGAGCTCGGCGTACCAGGTGTACGAGCGCGTCGCCTGGGCGCCGAGGAGTGAGGTGGCGAACACGGCGGCGGCGGCACCAGCGAGTGGCGCCGCTGGGCGGACGAGGGTCCTGATCATGGTGCCTCCCGACAGACGATCGGTCGAATTGTCAGCCAGAAGCCGCCGTCCCGCAAGAGCTTGACCTGAGAGCGTTCGGGGGGAAAATACGGGCAGGAAGGCAGGCAGAAAGGCAGAAAGGCAGAAAGGCAGAATGAGAGTCCGAGGAGGACGTGATATGCGCGGTAAGGGCGTGAGGAGGAGCGGTACGAAGGCCATCGGATCGAAGAAGCAGAAGCCCCACGTGTTCGCGCAGAAGGGCTCCCCGCCGCACCGGAGGCGGGCCGTGCTCCAACATGTCCGCTGGGATGACGTCGAGCCCGAGCAGCTCAACCCGCTGCTGCAGCGACGCTTCATCGTCGGACGCGACATCATGGTGGCCCGGCTGCTGTTGAAGGCGGGATGCGTCGTGCCGGAGCACCGTCATGTCAACGAGCAGGTCACCTACGTGATCGACGGCGCACTGAAGTTCTGGATCGGAGGCAAAGAGATCGTGGTCCGCAGTGGGGAAGTGCTTACAATCCCGCCCAACATGCCCCACGAGGTCGTGGCCCTCGAGGACACGGTGGATCTGGATACGTTCACGCCGCCGAGGGCCGACTGGATGAACAAGGAGGACGACTACCTCCGGCAGGCCGGGTCGAGGTGAGGCCGGGCGGGGTGAGGGCTGGTATGGCGTGGTCAGACAGAGTGCGGCATCGCGATCGCAACCCGGGCCATCGGCAGCTGGACGAGCTCTCCCCTCCGCGAGCCAGACAGTTCGCCATGACGGAAGTCGAGCGGCAGGAGATCGCCAAATACCTGCGTCATATCGACGAGGCCCGGCGTGCGCTCCAGGCGCAGCACAACCGGGAGAACCGCGAGATCATCCGCGAGCTGAAGGCGTCCGCCGACCGCATCTTCGATCTGGTGAACGGCCTCGAAGAAATCGAGCAGCCTCCCGCGCCTGGCCGCTGACTTCACGGTCATCTCAACAGATCGATCTGGCGCACGTACTTGACGATGAACGCCCGGTTGACCGGGCCCAGGCCCTCCAGGCTTTCCGTGTCGTTGTAGACGACGAACAGGCCCGTGCCGGCGGTCTGCAGCCAGTGGAAGCGCACGTTGGTGGACCAGCGCCGGGTGAGGTCGTTGTACTGGATGAGGCTCTGCGCGAACACTGACGGCGTGAAGTTGTAGGTCATGCGCATGTTGCCCAGGTTGGTCCGGAACGAGCCCTGCGGCAGATCGATCCCGCGATGGGTCCAATTCGTGTCGAGCGTGAACGTGCCGCCTTGCCGGATGGTCACCTGGAAGTTGTGCGTGTTCTGGTTGCCGCTGAGGAACCGCCCGACGTCCCACCGGTGCTGGCCGGCGAGCCGCCGGCGCCGGTCGGTGTTGGACCGCATGGTGTAGCGCAGGCCGCCGTGGCTGCCCGAGGGAACGACGATGCCGGGATAGATCTCGAAGGGCCGGTCGAGACCCTCCCAGGTCCCGTTGAGCGCGGTGCTGATGAAATAGCCGTTCTCCCAGTCCCAGTGGTTGTCGATGTGGAGATCGGCGCTCTGGAGGCCGCCGCCGTCCAGATAGTCGTGCCGCGTGAAGTTGATGTGGGGCTGGAATTCGCGGAACCCCCAGCTCCGGATCCGCTCCTGCCGCATCGTTTCCTGGAACCGTGCGTGCCAGCGCCGGTAGCCCAGCGTGTTCTCGAGGTAGCCGACCTCGGGGTTGAAGTCCTCGCCCACGATGCCGTAATCCAGATTGAGCAGCGTCTTGCCGTCGTCGTACTCCGACGTCATGTTCCACGCGTGCTCGCGTCCCGCCAGACCGGGCGTCTCGGTGCGTGCCGCGAACGCGCCGAGGGTGAACCGCTCGCCGACTCCGACCCGGCCGTCCAGTCCCCAAGTCCGGTTCCAGTCGTCGGCGCCCGCGTGCTGCCCGGTGCCACGTCGGTTGACGAACATGGCACCGACGCCCGAGCGGCTGGGCAGATCCCGGCTGACGCGCAGGGCCGTGAAGTTGTCGCCGGGCCGAGCTCCCACGTCCTCGGTCTGCATGTTCATCAGGCCGACGTTGTAGCCGGCCGTCTTGCCGCTGAGCCGCGCGCCGCCCCGGATCGGCACGAGATTGCCGTCCTCGTCGAGGCCGATGCGCCGGCTGAAGAAGAGATCGACGTCGCCGCTGCTCGCAAAACCCCCACCGGCGAACCCCCCGCTCGACCCCACGGTAAACAAACCAGCGTTCTCCAGAAAGAACGGCCGCTTCTCGGGGAAGCGGATGTTGTACCGAGTGAGGTTGATTTGCTGGGTATCGACCTCGACCTGGGCGAAGTCGGTGTTGTAGGTGACGTCGAGGCTCAGGCCGCGCGTGACACCGATTTTGGCGTCGAGTCCGAAGGTGCCGTCGACATCGGTTCTGGCGCCAGGTGTGAAGTCGCGGTTGGCCGAGCTGACCGCGTACGGCAGGAGCTTGAAGTCGCGGGGGGCTTCGAGCTGAAGGCCGCCGAGCTCGCCGGCAGACGAGAGGCGGGCCAGATCGAACTGACGCGGCATCGGCGCCCAGTAGCTGTGCTCGCGCTCGCGCTGAATGTTCCTCATGAAGTTCACGCCCCAGACTTGCGGCGGCGGGCCGTAGCGGAGCGTGCGCAGGGGAATCCGGAATTCCGCCGTCCACCCCTGGTCGACGTTCCGCGTCCTGACCTCCCAGCTCCCGTCCCAGCTCGTGCTCGGGCGTCCCTGGTTGCGGACCTGTGCGTCGTACTGCACGCCGGCCGCGTTGGTGCCGAACACGAAGCCGTTCTGTTGATCGCGAAAGGTGTCGAAGATGATCTGAAAGGAATCCTGATCGCCCAGCCCCGTATCACGCCGCGAATCGGTGGTCACGATCTGCGCCGGGTCGCTGTCGTGCAGCCTCACGCCGATGAAGATGGCGTCGTCGTCGTACAGGACACGGACTTCGGTCGGCTCGCTCGCCGGCTCGCCCTCGAGCGGTTCGGCCTGCACGAATCCGGAGAGCGCCGGCGCCTGTCGCCACCAGTCCTCGTCCAGCGCGCCGTCGATGACTGGAGGCTTGGCCACGCGCAGCGCAGCGCCCGACGGCCGGGCCGATCCTGCGAGGGCCGCCCGACCGTTCCCCTGTGCCTGGAGAGTCGGTCCAGCAGCGAGGGGGCTCAGGACGAGTACGATGAGGGCTGTCGTTCGGTCGATCATCGGGCCGGACAGCCCAGCGTGGTCATGGCGCTCCATGGTAACCGGAGTCAGTGGTTCGGATGCCTCCTGGCCAGCGAGCCGGACGGTGTAACATGCTGTCGGGAGCATCGAGGAGGATCCGCATGCGGACGGCAAAGCTCGCGGTCGTGGTGCTGGCGGCGCTGATGGGCGCTGCGTCGGTCGGCTGCAACGCGGACGCGGCGCCGCCGCCCTTCACGCCCGTCGTCGACACCAAGGAACTGATGAACACCGTGATCGATCCGACCACCGACATCATCTGGGACTCTGTCAAGACGATCATCACCGCGGCGGGGATCGAGGAGATCAGGCCGCAGACCGAGGAGGAGTGGACCGCGGTCCGCAACGCGGCCGTGATCGTCGCCGAATCGGGCAACCTGCTGATGATGGTGCCGCGAGCCAGAGACGGCGGCGACTGGATGAGGGCGTCGCAGGCCATGATCGATTCGGGCCGGGCAACGATGAAAGCGGCCGAGGCCAAGGATGCCGACAAGATCTTCGAGCTCGGCGGGGTCATCTACAACGCGTGCACGAACTGCCACGCGAAGTACGTGCAGGGGCTCGAGCGGGTATCGGACTGACGCTGGCGTAGCTATCAGCCGTCCAGCTTTCGGATGTCAGCTTGCAGCGCCGTCGACCATGCCCGTTACCTCTGATCCTGGCGCCGCAGGTGGCCGTACAGGAGCTCCTCGGCGAACTCCACACACTTGAACTCGAGCACCTGGGCGTTCGTTTCCGGCCTTCGCACGATCGGCATGCTGATCCTCCACGGCCGCGTGAACACCGTGGGATCCTCGATCGTTGCCTCGTACATGATGAGGTTCGCGCCGGCGGGCGTGTAGCGCTCGACGATCTTCATCGCATCGCTCGCGAAGTTGCCCGCGCGATCGAACCACGCCTGGCCGTTGAATCCGGCCGCGTCGACCACCAGCGTGTCGCCCTCCCATCGTCCGTGTGACCGTCCCATCCAGCTGTCGATCGGCGCCGGCTCGGGCTTGGCCTTGTCCATGTGGATGGTGCGGTTGGCCTCGGCAAACCCGTAGATCATCATGATCTTCGAATTGCCCTGGATGATCTGGAAGGGGTACGGCATGTACATGGCGCGCGGCACGCCGGGCAGATAGCACTTGGCTTCCGGATCCTCGGTGCGGCGATTCTTGAAGTTCTCCGCGCGCTTCTGGGCCGCCGCCGGCTGGTACGGGATCGGGCCGCCTTCGACAACGCCAAGGCCCGGTGGGATGGCCCCGATGGCGCCGTGGCGCGGGTCGCCCGCCTGCGCCGGGTGATCCTCGAGATTCCAGTTGGCGGTGTTCATGACCTGCCAGATCCCGTTGAGGTTCGGCCTGCCATCGGCCATCCGCGCAAGCGTGTCGGCCTGATTCTGTCCGGACGTTCGTTGAACGGCTGCTGCCAGCAGCACTCCGGCGACGGCCCCTATGATCGCCACCACGACGAGGCTTCCTTGCTTTCGCATCGACCTCTGCTCCATGCTTCAACCCGCCGCGTCGCCGGCGCGTCGAGTGCACGAACGCACGAACGTCCGCAAGCGTTGCGGTTTCTGCCTCGGTGAGCGCCGCCGCGTCATTGTAGATCAGGCCGCCTGCACCAGGACCCGGCGCGTTGACACCCGGCGCGGACACCTCTTGACATTCCCACACCGTATGGGCAGCCTCATGATGAGGTGCGATGAGCGATCGCTCCGCCGCGGCACGCGTTGTCGCATCCACGGCCATCGGCAGCGCGCCTTCCGATCTCGCCAGACGATCCCGCCATCTGCTCGCACTTCCGCTGGTGTCGACGGCCGCGCTTGCCTCGCTCGGGCTGCTGCCAGAGGTGCGGGCGAGCGCCAGCGTCACTTGGTCGTTCTGGGGTGCGGCTGCCGTGCTCGGCCTGTGGCTCGCGTGGCTGATGGCCGTGGTCGCTCGCCGTGGCCGGACGCTCCTCGTCCAGGTCGAGCTCCGAAAGCAGCACTACCTGCAGGCGTGTGCGCAGGGGGCCGTTCTCCTCTACTGGGGCTTCTATTGGCGCGAGGTGTACCGATCGGCGCATCTCATCGCCGCGCAACTGCTCTTCGCCTATGCGTTCGATATGCTGCTGGCCTGGTCCAGGCGCGACACCTACACGCTTGGCTTCGCGCCCGTTCCCGTCATCTTCAGCATCAATCTGTTCCTCTGGTTCAAGGCGGAATGGTTCTACCTCCAGTTCCTTCTCGTTGCCGTCGGCTTTGCCGCGAAGGAGCTGGTTCGATGGGACAAGGACGGCCGGCGGGTCCACATCTTCAATCCGTCTTCCTTTCCACTCGGCCTGTGTGCCCTCGCGCTGATCGTGACCGGCTCGACCGACATGACGTGGGGCCAGGACATCGCGACCACCTTGAACAATCCGCCGAACATCTACCTGATGATCTTTCTCGTGGGCCTGGCGGGTCAGTTCCTCTTCGGCGTTACGACGATGACGATGTCGGCGGTGGTGACGACGTACGTGCTCGGCCTGATCTACTTCGCCGCGACAGGAACGTACTACTTCGTCGATTCGTACATCCCGATCGCCGTCTTTCTCGGGATGCACCTGCTCTTTACGGATCCGTCGACGTCCCCGCGAAGCGAGCTCGGCCGGATCCTGTTTGGCATGCTCTACGGGCTCGGCGTGGTCACGCTGTACTACGTGCTCGGCCGCATCGGGGCGCCGACCTTCTACGACAAGCTGATGGCCGTCCCGCTGATGAACCTGGCCATCAAAGCCATCGACTGTCTGGCCCAGGGTCCGCTCCGCTGGCTCGATCCGGCGTCGCTTGGCCGGGCACTGACCGGACGAAGACGTAATCTCGCCTACATCGCCGTGTGGACCGGCGTGTTCGTAGTGATGAGCGCCTCGCAGGCGGTCGGCGATGCCCACCGCGGGCAATGGGTGACGTTCTGGCTGACGGCCTGCGAGGAGGATCGCCCGAACGCATGCCGCCAGGCGGCGCGGCTCGCCTCAGCCTATTGCACCTCCGGATCCCCCTGGGCCTGCAACGAGTACGGCGTGCTGATTCAGCCGGCGCTGCGGCCCGAGGTCGCCGCGCGCGCGTTTGCGCGCGCGTGTGAGCTGGGCTTGTCGGCCGGGTGCGACAACCTCGACCCTCGTATGGCCGAACGTCCGCGTCGCGTCCCGCCGGGTGACGGCGACTACCTCATCGTCGTTCGCGGGGCTAAAGGTCGCCGGTCGGATCTGGCGTCCCTCACGCCCGTCGAGCTGTATCGGCGTGCGTGCGTCCAGGGGTTCGTCGACGGATGCCGCCGGGCGTGTCAGGAGGGCGATCCCGGGGCGTGCAGGGAAGTGGAGCGTGTGTATGATGGGCCCCCGACTTTGTAGGAGAGCTTCGATGGTTCGAGCCGCCGTTCGTGCAGTCCTGGTCCTGACCTGCCTCAGCGTGGCAGCCGGTCTCACGGTGAGCGCCCAACGCGGTGCCGGCGGACGGGGCGCAGGCGCGGATGACAGACAGGCTCAGGCCCTCGCCGCTCGCTTCAAGAACTTCAGGCCGGTCACCGACGCGATCCTCGACAAGCCCGATCCTGCCGACTGGATTCACTGGCGCCGCACGCTCGACGCCTGGGGCTACAGCCCGCTCGCGCAGATCAACCGGTCAAACGCGCACCAGCTCCAGCTCGTCTGGTCGCGGCCGCTCGGGCCGGGCAACATGATGCCGACGCCGCTCGTGTATCAGGGTGTCCTCTACGTTCCCCAGCCCTACGGCCTTGTCCAGGCGCTCGACGGTCTCACGGGCGATCTCCTGTGGCAGTACCAGAAGCAGTTCGAGGTGCCGCCCGACGACATCTTCCTCAGCCGGCTTCGGTCGCTTGCGATCTACGCCGACAAGATCATCGTGGCGACCTCGGACGCCCATCTGGTCGCGCTCAATGCGCGTTCGGGTGCGGTCATGTGGGATCACACCGTGGCCGACTTCAAGCTCGGCTACCGTTACACGAGCGGGCCCATCGTCGCCAAGGGCAAGATCATCGCGGGCATCACGGGCTGTGAGCGCTACAAGGACGACGTCTGCTTCGTGTCGGCGCACGATCCGGACACCGGCAAGGAGCTGTGGCGGACATCGACGATCGCCCGTCCGGGTGAACCAGGCGGCGAAACGTGGGGGGACCTGCCGCTCAACCGGCGCGCCGGCGGTGACGCGTGGATCACGGGCAGCTACGATCCGAAGCTGAACCTGGTGTATTGGTCAACTGCGCAGCCCAAGCCCTGGGCCCGCGTCTCGCGTGGCACCGACGGCGACGCGCTCTACACCAACTGCACGCTCGCGCTCGACCCGGACACGGGGAACCTCGTCTGGTACTACCAGTTCACGCCCGGTGAAAGCCACGATCTGGACGATGCGTTCGAGAACACGCTGATCGACTACGACGGCAGAAGCTCGCTGTTCAAGATGGGCAAGCTTGGGATTCTCTGGGAGCTGGACCGGCGGACCGGCAGGTTCGTGGCCGCCCATGATCTCGGCTACCAGACGCTCGTCGAGATCAATCCGCAGACCGGCAAGGTGCGGTACCAGCCGGATATGATTCCCAAGCTCAACGTCCCGCTGAAGTACTGTCCTACCCCAATCGGGGTCAGGAACTGGCGGGCCACGGCGTACCATCCCGAGACCAGGGCGCTGTACATTCCCGTTCACCCGTCCTGCCAGGAGTCGGCGTTCACCGAAGTGACCCCCGACAACATCGGCAACTTCTACTATTACCGCAGCGTCAAGTTCACCGGGTGGCGGTCCATCGGCGGCTATCCGCACCCCGCCAGCCCACAGCATCGCGGCCATCTCATCGCGATGGACATCAAGACCGGTAGCATCCTGTGGCGGCACTCGACGGCCAGCTCGGCTGGCGCCGCCGCGTTGACGACGGCCGGAGGACTGGTGGTGGGAGCCGATACGGACGGCTACGTGTTCGTGAACGACGTCGCGTCGGGCAAGGTCCTGTTCCAGACGCGGCTGACGACTGCCGTCCAGGGCTTTCCGGTGACTTACGCCATCGGCGGTACACAGTATCTCGCCATCCCGGGCGGGAACCGGGGCAACCTTGGCGGTGCGGCGCTCTACGTGTTTGCGCTGCCGGGACGGCCCGTGCTGAGGTAGGCTCGTCGTCGGCGGATCCAATCGGGCGGTGGCGGGCGGAATCCTCGGAGGAACCGTTTGACGCGAGACCGCTGCTCGTGCACCATGAGCTTTTCGGAGGGTGAGATGACGGCCCGGAGATTCGCGGCGGTCGGTGGGTCCACGGCGGGGGCGATCGCCGTGGCACTGGGGCTCACGGGCGGCGCACGACAATCCCCGTTGCTAACGCCGTGGGGCGACCCGGACCTGCAGGGGATCTGGGACCACAAGATCACCACGCCGGTCGAACGGCCCGAAAAGTTCAAGGATCGGGAGTTTCTGACCGACGAGGAGGTCGCGGCGATCGACAAGGCGGGCACTGCGCTTCCGGTGGGACGAGGCCGCGACGTGCGCGCGGAGCGCGGCTCGGAGGCCGACGTCGAAGGCGCGTACAACAACATCTTCAGCACGGGCGGGGGTCGGTACGTGCGTTCCAGGCGAACCTCGCTCGTCATCGACCCGCCCGACGGGAGAGTCCCTCCGATCACGCCGGAGGGCGAGAAACTGCGGGCTGCCAGGGCGAGCAACCGATTCGGGACGCCCGGCGAGAACGGAGACGTACCTGACCGTGCCGCGCTGGCGGCGAGGGCCGCGGCGCGCACAGGCGCACCGCGTGTCCCGTATCCGGTCGACGTAGGCCGGCCCGATGCCAACCCCGAAGATCGCAACGACCTCGAGCGCTGCCGCGGAGTGACCATGCCGTGCATGGGCGGTCTGTGCGGGTTCAGCCGGATCGTGCAAGGCCCCGGGTATGTCTCGATCTACTACGAGATGGGCCACTCCGGAGGCGCGTATCGTACGATTCCCATTACCACCCGGTCGCACCTCCCGCCTCATGTCCGCTTCTGGCTGGGCGACTCCGTCGGCCGCTGGGAGGGCGACTCGCTCATCGTCGACACGACAAACTTCACCGACCAGACGGCGTTCCGCGGCGTGTCAGACGAAACGCTCCATCTGACCGAGCGCTTCACCCGCACGGCAGCCGAGGACCTTACATATCAGATCACCATCGACAAGCCGAGCATGTACGCGCGGCCATGGACGATGGAGATGATCCTGATGAAGGCGGACGAGAAGAAGAACCAGATCTTCGAGTCGGCGTGCTACGAGGGCAACTACGCGCTGACGGGCATGCTGGCGGGGGCGCGCGCGCTCGAGCGCGAGAAGGGCGCCAGACGCCGGCGCTGAGGCAGCGGCGGAGGAGCGAAGAGAGCGGCCCCCATTCAATCAGACGGACGGGCGGCGTGGAGGATATGACGTGAGCACTCAGTCCAGAAACCCTGTGGTCATCGCGGCCGTGGCGGTCGGCCTGCTCGCCGTGGTCGCCATCTTCTTCTTCGTGGGCCGCCCCGCACCGGGAGAGGCGCAGGCGCCGCCCGTCCCTCGCCTCCAGGGTACGCAGTTCCCGAACATGAGCGGCGTCTGGCAGGCGCTGAACGAGGCCAACTGGGACCTCGAGGCCCACGGAGCGCGGGCGGCGAGGGTCCTGCACCCCGGCGTGCCGAGCGGATCGCCGGTGCCGGGTGCGCCCGTGCTGGCGCTGGGCGCAACCGGTGGCATCCCCGGATCGCTGGGGGTCGTGGAGGGTGGCGAGATTCCCTACAAGCCCGAGGCCCTGGCCAGGAAGAAGGACAATTTCGAGCACTCGCTGGCCCGCGACCCGGAGGTCAAGTGCCTGCTGCCCGGAGTGCCAAGAGCGACGTACATGCCGTATCCCTTCCAGATCACGCAGAGCCACACGAAGGTCATGCTGGCCTACGGATTCTCCAACGCCGGGCGCACGATCCATCTCGATGA